>CAMDZK010000166.1 GCA_945910665.1 uncultured Peptostreptococcaceae bacterium | reverse complement strand
ATACGACCATTTCGACATGAAAAATCGTTAATTGTTATAATTTTATAAAGGAAGGTTTACAAATGAAACCAACAATTTTATTTCTATTGCTCGTATGTAGTTTAGCAATGGTCGGTTGTAATACGGCCTCTGCATCCAATGATCTGACAGAATCGATCGTAGCCAAACAAATAGAAACAGTTTCTGTACAGCTCCCTAGTTTTTACAAAGAAAGTGTAAAGCTCCTTCAAAGCGATAAAGAACAAGAAAACATCCTCGTCTCCCCTTTGTCCATTCACAATGCGTTGGGAATGACCGCAAATGGTGCAGCAGGGGCGACGCAAAGCGAATTCGAACAGTATTTCCAAATGGAAATTAACCCGCTGAACCAAATGATTGGCAGTTTCAATCAGACATTACAAGAAGATGGAGAATCAGAACTTCTCTTAGCCAATAGTATATGGTTAGAAACAGGACTTGCAAAAGATGTTGAAAATGATTTTTTATCTAGCGCTAAGACCTATTATGATGCCCAAGTATTCACAGCAGACTTTGATTCTAAAACCACTGATGATATCAACGCTTGGGTTTCAGAACACACGAAAGAAAGAATCCCTAAAATTGTGGATGATGTAACCGGTTCTGTCGCGGTCCTTGTGAACGCACTTTCTTTCGATGCGCAGTGGTTGGTGCCTTACAATGAAGCAGCTGTAGCCGATGGGACCTTCACCAACCGAAAAGGCGAAGCGCAAACAGTGCCCATGATGGGAGGAAAAGAATCCTTCTACATCGAAGATGAAGATGCGACTGGTTTTGAAAAACTCTACAAAGACAAGTTTTCATTTGTCGCCCTTTTGCCGAAACAAGATATGGATAGTTTTTTAGCGGCCCTCACTCCTAAGAAACTAGAAAATTACTTGACTCAACGCAAAGAAGAAACGGTGCAAACTTCCATGCCAAAGTTTAAAGCGGAGTACAGTACTTCTCTGAAGGATGCACTCTCATCAGAAATACCAAGCGCTTTTGATCCCGACACCGCTGATTTTTCTAAGATTGAAAAAGACGCTGTTGAAAATCTCTTTATTAGCGATGTCCTACACAAGACGATGATTGAAGTCGACGAATTAGGAACCAAAGCAGGCGCAGCGACTGCGGTCATCTTAGAAAGAACCGCCGCAGAAGAAGCAAAAATTGTCAACTTAGATAGACCCTTTGTCTATGCGATTGTCGATCAGGAAACGAGGCTCCCTCTCTTTATCGGCGTGTTAGATACCATCCAATAAAAAACAGGAACCATTCAGTTCCTGCAATCCATGAAACGAAGAAAAAGCGGGATTTCCCGCTTTTTTATGTGAGTATTTTTAATTTTTCAATTCGATTTTTATCGACTTCTAATACTTCGTATTGGATATCATCCACAGTAATCGTCTCTCCCGCATCAGGTAAGCGACTAAAGGCTCCGACAACGAAACCCCCGATGGAATCAAAGTCTTCCGATTCAATATTAACACCAAGCATTTCATTCATGACATCGATGCGCATACTTCCACTGACGATGTACTCATCTTCTTGAATGACGATAATTTCTTCCACTTTTTCATCATATTCATCTGCAATATCGCCGACGATTTCTTCCACAAGGTCTTCTATCGTCACGACACCAGCAGTGCCGCCATATTCATCGAGTACAATCGCAAATTGAAGTCTCTCTGTACGCATTTCTTCAAAAAGTTCAGCAATTCGTTTAAATTCATAGGTGAAAAAAGGCGTTCTCATGTGATCTTCGGGGCGAAAATTCGTAAAATCACCATCGAAGAAAAACAAATCTTTTAAATGTAGTACACCTTTAATGTTGTCTGTTGTACCATCGTACACAGGTAAACGAGAGAATCGTTCACTTTTGAACTTGGCCATTACTTCTTCATAGCTCTCGTCAATGCTCACAGCAACCATGTCGGGTCTTGGTGTCATTACATCACGCACTTGGGCGTCACCAAAATCGAACACATTGTAAATCATCTTTCGTTCGTCATCTTCCAAAATTCCTTCTTCAGAACTGACGCTGACCATCGTTTTTAATTCATCTTCGGTAATAAACGGTTGGTTTTTCGTGTCTTTTCCACCAATTAGTCGCGTAAAACCACTTGTCAGCCATAACAGCACAGCCGTAATTGGACGAAAAATCTGAACGATAAAAGTGATGGGTCGAGCAACTTTTTGTGATACTTTTTCAGAGTGTTCCGCAGCTAATGATTTTGGAGTGATCTCTCCAAAAATCAAAACGAGGATTGTCATGACGACAGTCGCAATCCCAACACCACGCGCTCCGAATCGATCGATGAAAATTGCCGTTGCTAAAGATGATGCACCAATATTGACTACGTTGTTACCCACAAGAATTCCACCCAATAGGCGGCTTGGGTTATTCACTAAGCGTTGAATGATCTTCGCATTCTTTTCTTCCGTATCCACCATGTGTCGGATGCGAATTTTACTTAGCGACATAAGCGCAGTTTCTGATGCTGAAAAAAATGCAGATGCTGCCAACAATAACATTAAGACAAGGATCTGCCATGTCCCTCCAGGTTCCAAATGATACCACTCTCCTAATAAAAATAATATAAAAATATTATATCACAAAATGCCTAAGGATAAAAAAAGAGCCCTAAGGCCCTTAAAATAGCAAGCTATGCTCCTAATTTTTTTGGTTGGTTGTTTTTCTTGGGTAAGCCAACAATCCAAATCAAGCTTACAAATACACATACACAGGCAAAAAGCGTAAATATAAATCCATAATTTCCAAAGATAGAAAAAAGAAAACCAACAATGATGGGACTGAGAACAAATCCAAATCCGCTAATCGATTGAAAAAGTGCATTAATTCTCGTAAAACGCGTTGCGCCAAAGAGTGCCTGTGCAAAGATAGGTGGTCCTAACGAGTTAAAAGAGCTCCCAAAACCTAAGCCAATCGCTGATATATATAACGCACCTGGAATCGCTGGAAATAAAAGTCCTAGATAAGAGATAAGAAGGGCAAGGGCAGTCATGAGCGAGGCGACACGCATGCCAAATACATCGTAGAAATAACCAAGAACAATTTTACTCACAGCCATGCTCATCATCATGACAGAGACGATCATGGACTGGGTGCCGATCGCTATACCTAACGATTCTAAATGGGGCGGTAAATTTGTCATGAGAACATTAATGGAAGTATTGGTCATTAAAATTCCAAAAGACAAAAGAAAAAACATTATGCGTGCAACCGATGAAGGATCAGGTTCAATGACCTCAGGTTTTGAAAGATTAATATCGTAAGATCCATAAGGTTTTAATCCCAGTTGATGAGGCGCATACACGTACAATTTAAAATGAGACAAAAGAATGAAAAAGGCCATCTGCACTGCAAAAACAAGGACT
>CAMDZK010000165.1 GCA_945910665.1 uncultured Peptostreptococcaceae bacterium | reverse complement strand
GTGAGCGTGCCGAGGAAGGAACGCAAGCTGACCGACTTTGTCAACAGACTCAGGAGCGCTCGTCGCTCCTTTTAATTTTATAAAGTTTTCAAAAATTCGTACAAAGCGGCCGCTTTTTTCTCTAGGAAATAAACACTTTCGTTTTTATGGAGATAGCGGTCGATTTGTTTTTGCGTCGATAAAATGCGCACTTCGTTTTTACATTCCCGTAAAAATTTTTGGCCGTTTTCGTTCCATGCAAGTGGAATGACGGCGTCCATGGGGAGTTCAGAATATTGTTTCACAGTATCTTTTTGCACGTCAAAAAGAACATGGAGGCAGAATCGTCTGATTCTTGCTTTTGTATGTCTCCTCGAGCGTGCTTTTTTAATCCATACTTCGAAGGAAATCCCTTCATCATAGGTTTGAAGAAGCCGTTCGCGCAGGCCTGGTTCTGCATAAGGATAGGTGAGAAAATCTTTGTCTGTAAAACGAAGGAGATAGTAGAGAAGCACTGCCAGATCCATCGTGTAGGTAGGCTCTAAGGGCATTTGGATTCCCACTGGATCTTCACCGTTTTGTATCTTACACCGGATGGACGTGGCGTTTTGTTCTTCAAGCGGTACCTGAAGTGTCGCCCAGGGACTGCGAAGCATGGGTACAACTTCCATCGGTAAGCGGAGATTTCTGATTGCTTTTTGATAAGCGAAACCTAAACGCGTGTTGGCATCCAGATAGCCCATATCCATGGATTTTTCGATGGCCTTTGCATAGGAATCGCCTGACTTCATCGATTGTTGTATGGTCTCTTCACGATGCGGTGTGTAGGTAAGCTCTGGTTGGAGTGTACCGTAGACAAGTCTTTTTACACCAAGGAGACCGAGCGTCATCACGCCACCTTTGGCAAAGAGTTCCGCACTTTGGATGGAAAAAAGCGTCGGCAATTGAACGACTAAGTCCGCACCAAAGGTGATGGCAGCTTTTGCTCGTGCTTCTTTTGAAAAAATCGCCGGCTCTCCGCGCTGCACAAAATCACCGCTCATGGCGATGATGAGAGGTTCATTGGGGAAGTGCTCTTTTACCCACTGGATTTGTTGCAAGTGCCCTTGGTGAAAGGGATTGTATTCTGCAATAATGCCAATCATCGTCTCACATCCTTTTTTGAATTATAGCATAGAGTCAAGCAAATCCGATGCTTCTATGTCTTCGATTTTTTGTGTATTGAATATCAATCGCATTTCGCCTATAATAGAAGTAAGAATGTTTATAGGAGGATGTATATGAAAGTTTTAGTTGTAAACTGTGGAAGTTCTTCTTTAAAATACCAATTTATTGATATGGAGAAAGAAGAAGTACTGGTAAAAGGGCTTGTTGAGCGTATTGGCATGGATGGATCCCAATGCAAACACGAAGTTCCAGGAAAAGAAAAAGAAATTATTAAAACCCCAATGAAAGACCATTCTGTGGCCATTCAGGTGGTCATCGACGCATTAACAGACGACAAAATCGGCGTCATCAAATCCATGGACGAAATTAATGCAATTGGTCATCGTGTGGTTCATGGTGGAGAAAAATTCGCGGAATCCGTCATCATTACAGACGAAGTCATTCAAGCGATTGAAGATTGTAACGAATTAGCACCCCTTCATAACCCAGCAAACCTAATGGGAATTCGCGCATGCCAACAAATCATGCCAAATGTTCCAATGGTTGCAGTGTTTGATACGGCGTTCCATCAAACGATGCCAGCGGAAAACTATCTCTATGCTCTTCCTTACGAACTTTATGAAAAATACGCGATTCGTAAATACGGTTTCCATGGAACTTCCCATAAATACGTGGCACAACGTGCGGCAGAACTCATTGGAAAACCATTAGAAGAATTGAACTTAATTACTTGCCACTTAGGAAATGGTGCGTCCATTTGCGCCATTAAAAATGGTAAATCTTTTGATACTTCTATGGGCTTTACACCACTTGATGGTCTTGTCATGGGAACGCGTACAGGTTCTTTAGATCCATCCATTAGCACGTTCTTACACAACAATGCAGATATGTCCATTGACGAAATCGATACGTTATACAATAAAAAATCAGGTGTCCTTGGTATCTCTGGTGTATCTTCTGACTTTAGAGATATTGAAAAAGCTGCCGAAGAAGGAAATGAACGCGCGAAATTAGCTCTTGATGTATTTACAAACCGCGTCCAATTCTACATTGGTGGATACACAGCTCTTTTAGAAAAAGTCGATGCAATTATCTTTACAGCGGGTCTTGGTGAAAACTCTCCAGAAGCGCGTAATGCGATCTGTGAAGGTTTACAATGCTTAGCGGTAGAGCTCGATGAAACATTAGATACTGGTCTTCGTGGAAAAGAAGCGCTCGTTTCAAAAGCGCAATCTGACGTTAAAATCTTCGTCATTCCTACAAATGAAGAATTAATGATTGCAAAAGATACAGAAGAACTGGTAAAATAGTACAGAATCAGGAATTTCTCTTGACAAAAGGGAGAAAATTGACTATACTACAATTTGTTCTTATGGCTACATGTCGCACATCGTCCTTGCGGTTTTGTAGAATGGAACGATGTGAGGAGGTGTAAAGATGGCAGTACCAAAGGGTAAAACATCGAAAGCGAGAAAGAATAAAAGACGTGCTTCTTCTTATCAGCTCAATAAAACTACAATTACGGAATGTCCGAATTGCCACGAACCAAAGCTGCCACATCGCGTATGCCGCGCTTGTGGATATTACAAAAAAGAAGAAGTTTTAGCAGTCGAATAATGAAGATGAAAACAGTCACTCAAATGTGGCTGTTTTTCTATTTTACCGGTTCTTTTTTGCCTGCCGGGAATATGATAAAATAAAGGATAGGAAAGTATGAGGTGAAGTATGAAAATATTAGTGGATGGATTTGGTGCAGACCAAGGAACACAAAAAATCATCGACGGTTGTGTGATGGCGTTGAATAAACACAAAGATTTAACCATCACAGTCATTGCTCCATCATCGTTTAAAAATCAAGAATCAGAACGTCTTTCAGTGATGGAAACGGAAAATTATATCACCAACGATGAAGAGCCTGCAATGGCGATTCGCAGAAAAAAGGATGCATCGATTGTCCTTGGAGCAAAAGCTTTACATGACGAAGGATATGATGGATTGATTTCCGCAGGGTCGACTGGTGCTTTACTTGCAGCGGGACTTCTCATCAATAAAAGAATTCCTGGAATTTCTCGTGCGGCCCTTACGGTAATGTTACCATTACCTGGAGAAGCCACTGTCATTGTGGATGCTGGCGCAAATATGGACTGTGATGCACAACTACTCCATCAATTTGCCCTCATGGGAAATTTATATGTCAAAGAAGTGTTTGGAATTGCACAACCGAAAGTTGGACTTCTAAATGTGGGAACGGAACCAGGCAAAG
>CAMDZK010000164.1 GCA_945910665.1 uncultured Peptostreptococcaceae bacterium | reverse complement strand
GTTCGGGACGTCCTTTTAACGAAAAATTAGACCCAGTGACACCACTTGTGACAGGACAACGAGTCATCGACACGTTCTCCCCAGTAACAAAAGGGGGAGCCGCAGCCATTCCTGGACCTTTTGGTTCTGGTAAAACCGTCGTACAACATCAGCTGGCCAAATGGGCCGATGCTGAAATCGTCGTTTACGTAGGCTGTGGAGAGCGTGGAAACGAGATGACCGACGTACTGAAGGAATTCCCTGAAATTATCGACCCAAAAACAGGCGAGTCCCTCATGCAACGTACGGTACTCATCGCAAATACATCCAACATGCCAGTAGCAGCCCGTGAGGCATCCATCTACACAGGAATCACCATCGCTGAATACTTCAGAGACATGGGCTATTCCGTCGCCATGATGGCCGACTCCACATCCCGTTGGGCGGAAGCACTTCGTGAGATGTCTGGACGACTGGAAGAAATGCCTGGGGACGAAGGATACCCTGCGTACCTTGCGTCACGTATTGCTGAATTCTATGAGCGTACAGGAAAAGTTATCTGCCAAGCAGAAGAAAATAGAGAAGGTTCTCTCACCGTCATCGGTGCTGTATCGCCTCCTGGTGGAGATATTTCAGAGCCAGTTACCCAATCTACACTTCGTATCGTAAAAGTGTTCTGGGGGCTTGATTACGCACTGTCTTATGCGCGCCACTTCCCAGCAATTAACTGGTTAAATTCATACTCCTTGTATCAAACAAAGATCGATAAATACATGGATGAAAATATTCACCCAGAATATTCCAAAAACCGTATTCGCGCCATGAGTCTTCTCCAAGAAGAGTCCAGCTTACAAGAGATTGTACGCTTGGTTGGACGGGATGCACTTTCTGAAGGCGACCAATTGAAATTGGAAGTCACGAAATCCATCCGTGAGGACTTCTTACAACAAAATGCCTTCCATGACGTCGATACCTATTGTTCTTTAGAAAAAGGATTTAAAATGTTAGATCTGATCCTTTCTTTCTACGACCATGCACTGCGTGGATTAGAACATGGAGTATACTTGGATGACATGTTGAAATTGGACGTTCGTGAAAGAATTACACGGGCAAAAAATATCCCAGAAACTGAACAAGAAACATTTGCAGACATCGAAAGAGAATTAGATGCTGCAGTCGAAGAACTCATTCAGAAAGGAGGGCTCGAATAATATGTTGAAAGAATATCGTTCCGTAACGGAAGTAGTTGGCCCTCTGATGGTCGTTGAAGGCATCGAAGACGTTAAATACGAGGAACTCGTAGAAATCGAAATGCGAGGCGGAGAAAGACGCCGTGGTCGTGTTCTTGAAATTACAAACGACAAAGCAATGGTTCAGCTCTTTGAAGGTTCTACAGGAATCAACTTAGAGTCTACATCCGTCCGCTTCTTAGGAAAACCGCTTGAATTAGGCGTATCTGAAGACATGATTGGCCGCGTATTCGACGGTCTTGGAAATCCAATCGACGATGGTCCAAAAATAATGCCTGACCAAAGAATCGACATCAACGGTGTACCGATTAACCCCGTATCCCGTGACTACCCGGATGAGTTTATTCAAACGGGAATTTCCACCATCGATGGTCTGAACACTCTCGTTCGTGGGCAAAAATTGCCGATTTTCTCTGGCTCTGGTTTGCCACATAATAACGTAGCGGCACAGATCGCAAGACAAGCATCCGTACTTGGAAAAGACGAGAAGTTCGCCGTTGTCTTCGCTGCCATGGGAATCACTTTCGAGGAAGCTCAGTTCTTTATCGACGACTTTACAGAAACAGGCGCGATTGACCGTGCAGTACTGTTCATGAACTTGGCCAATGACCCTGCCATCGAGCGTATCTCTACGCCACGTATGGCACTTACATGTGCTGAGTATTTAGCCTTTGAAAAAGACATGCACGTACTCGTTATCATGACAGACATGACTAACTATGCAGAGGCACTTCGTGAAGTATCCGCAGCCAGAAAAGAAGTACCAGGACGTCGTGGATACCCAGGTTATCTCTATACTGACCTCGCCAGCCTCTATGAACGCGCAGGAAGAATCGTAGGTAGAAAAGGCTCCATTACGCAAATTCCAATTCTCACCATGCCAGAGGATGACATCACCCATCCAATTCCTGACTTGACAGGCTATATCACAGAAGGACAAATTATCCTTACCCGTGAACTGTACAAACAAGGAATTGAACCACCAATCTTTATCGTACCAAGTCTGTCCCGTTTGAAAGATAAAGGGATTGGCAAAGGAAAAACCCGTGAAGACCACGCAGATACCATGAACCAAATCTACGCTGGGTACACAGCAGGACGTGAAGCCAGAGAACTCGCCGTCATCTTGGGTGACTCTGCACTATCAGAAGCGGACCGTGCCTTCGCAAAATTCGCCGAAGCCTTCGATAAAGAATACGTGGATCAGGGATACTACAATAACCGCGGAATCGAAGAAACCTTAGACCTCGGTTGGAAATTGTTACGCATGATCCCACGTACAGAACTCAAACGTATTCGCGATGAATACATCGATAAATATATGGGAGAGCAAGCGGAAGGGGTTGAATAATGGCTAGACTCAAGGTCAATCCAACCCGCATGGAAATGTCCAATCTAAAAAAACGATTGGCCACCTCCACCCGTGGGCATAAACTCTTAAAAGATAAGCAAGATGAGCTGATGCGTCGGTTTATCGAACTCATCCGTAAGAACAAGGCCTTACGAATTGAAGTAGAACAAGAACTCAGTGAGTCTTTCCAAGATTTCTTGATGGCATCTGCCGTCATGAGCCCCGCATTCATGGAACAAGCCGTGGCCTTTCCATCGAGAACGGTCGAAGTAGACATTCAAGAGAGAAATATCATGAGTGTTTTAATCCCAGAAATGGAGTTCCATACGCAAGAAGGCGCAAGCGCCTTACCATACGGATTCGTTCAAACAAGCGCAGAACTCGATGACGCCATCGAAAAACTGCAAAAAGTCATGAACCGTATGCTGGAACTGGCCCAAATGGAAAAAACGGCCCAATTAATGGCTGGGGAAATCGAAAAGACCCGCCGTCGTGTAAATGCATTGGAATACAGAACGATCCCAGACTTAACGGAAACCATCAAATGGATTCGCATGAAACTCGACGAAAACGAACGCGCCAATATTACAAGACTCATGAAAGTCAAAGATATTATCGCAAAAGAAGAATAAAAGAAAGAACCAGACTCCCTCGAGCCTGGTTCTTTGTTGGTTTATTGGAAAAACCCTCCTTGCGGAAACGTGGTCACGAAGTGACAGAGTAAGGGTGGATTCCAGCGATGCCAATACAGCTTCAGATTACCAATCCTCAACGTGATCATCACTGTACAGGGTAGCATCACTTCTCACTTAGCCGTAGGCGATCACAGGCGAAGCCGGTACCTCACGCCGG
>CAMDZK010000163.1 GCA_945910665.1 uncultured Peptostreptococcaceae bacterium | reverse complement strand
GTGCATGATTTGCCAAGAGCCGATGACTGCTCTAAATCCAATTAGGACCGTAGGGGACCAAATTCGAGAAGTGATCAAACTGCACAGAGATGTAGATAATGACGCTTTAGAAAAAGAAGCAGAGAGAATGCTCGAGCTTGTCGGTATTAGAAAAGAGAGAATCAACGACTATCCGCACCAATTTAGCGGTGGGATGAAACAACGGGTCGTTATTGCGATGGCTTTGGCCTGTAACCCTGAACTCATTATCGCTGATGAACCTACGACTGCACTGGATGTAACGATTCAAGCACAAGTTCTTGAGCTGATGAAAGAGTTAAAAAACCGTTACAATACATCCATGATTCTCATCACCCATGACCTGGGTGTCGTTGCAGAAACTTGCGATAAAGTAGCCGTCATCTATGCTGGCACGATTATTGAATCGGCACCAGTACAAAAACTCTATGAAAACACAGCTCATCCCTATACAAAAGGTCTGTTTCATTCAATTCCTAGTTTGGATGAAGATATGGAACGCCTGAAAGTGATTCCAGGTTCTCCACCAGACCCATCCAATTTACCAACAGGGTGCAAATTCCATCCTCGTTGTGAACATTGTATGGATATTTGCAAAGTAGAATTTCCACCCAGTGTCGAAATTTCCGAAGGGCATTTCGTCAGCTGCCATCTCTTTACAGGGAAGGAGGAGAGAGTATGAGTGATCAAAACTTTTTACAAGTCCAAAATCTAAAAAAATACTTCTCCACCAAAAAAGGCATGCTCCACGCTGTGGATGATGTGAGCTTCAACATTGCGAAAGGGGAAACCCTAGGTCTGGTTGGAGAATCAGGGTGTGGAAAATCCACCGTTGGTCGTGCGATTATTCGCCTCCATGAACCAACAGCTGGAAATTTGATCTTAGATGGAAAAAATGTATTGGACTACAAAGGGGCAGCTGAACTCAAGAAAATGCGCCAAGAAATGCAAATTGTATTCCAAGATCCCTATTCTTCTTTGAACCCACGCATGAATACCTTTGACTTGATTGCCGATCCTCTTCGGGTCAACAAGATTACAAAGTCTGAAAAAGAATTAGAAGAACGGGTCTATCAAATGATGGCAACAGTAGGTCTTGAAGAGCGTTTGGCTGGTTCTTTTCCCCATGAATTAGACGGTGGACGCCGCCAAAGAATTGGGATTGCCCGTGCCCTCATTTTAGAACCTCAGTTTATCGTCATGGACGAACCTGTTTCTGCGCTGGATGTAAGTATCCAGGCACAAATTTTGAACTTGATGGACCGCCTCCAAGAACAATTGGGCCTTACGTATTTGTTTATTTCCCACGACTTGTCTGTCGTTCGTCATATTTCAGACCGCATCGCCGTCATGTACTTAGGGAAAATCGTCGAAATGACAGATTATGTTAACATCTTTGAACGACCTCTCCATCCATATACGCAAGCGCTTTTATCGGCGATTCCTATTCCAAAATACGGTTTGGAAAGACAGCGTATTTTCTTAGAGGGGGACGTACCAAGTCCCATCGATCCAAAACCGGGTTGCCGTTTCGCTGGTCGCTGTGTCCACGCCATGGAGATTTGTCGTGAAGTGACACCTGAATTAAACGAAATAATTCCAGGACATAAAGTAGCCTGCCACTTATATGATGACGGTTTGGAGGCGGGAATGAAACGAACACTCATTGCAGCGCCGAATCAACAAACGGTCATTGAAGAAGAAGAGACAAAAGAAGTACGTGAAGCTATGGAAACACAAGAACAAATGGAACGCGTGGAAGATAGAAAAGACGAAGATTCCACAAACCTGCACTTGTAAACAAAAATTCCGCCTGAGGGTCAGGCGGAATTTTTTATAAAATTTCTTTCATTTTTTTGATTACTTTTTTAAGAACTTCTACCCTTGCATGACGTTTGTCGCCTCCGGCGATGACATTCCATGGGTGCGACTTGGTGGAGGTTTTATCGAACATGTCTTGGGCTGCTTCTTCGTATTCGTCCCATTTCTTTCTGTTTCTCCAGTCTTCATCTGTGAGTTTATATTGCTTCTCAGGTTCATCCTCACGGGCATTGAATCGTTCTTTTTGTTCGTCTTTATCGATGGCGATATAAAATTTGATTAAATGAACGCCTGCTTCTTCCCATCCGTCTTCCATGCGATTAATTTCATCGTAGGCACGGGACCACTCATCCTTGCTGGCAAAGCCTTCAATGCGTTCCACGAGGACACGTCCGTACCAGCTTCGGTCAAAAATAGCGATATTTCCTTTGTTGGGGTGTTTTGTCACAAAGCGGTGCATATAGTGCTGGGCCAATTCATCTTCTGTCGGCGCAGCAATGGAATGGATGCGGTACCCCCTTGGGTCCATGAACTTGGTGAGACGTTTGATGGCACCACCTTTTCCAGCAGCGTCGGTTCCTTCAAAGGCAATGATCAAAGACTTATTTTTTGTATAGAGTTCATAGGCTAAATCTTCTGCTTCTCTTTGTAATTCTTCAATTTCTTCGTCGTATTTATCGCTTTCGAGTAGGATATTTCGGTCAAAGGAAGAAAAGTCGATTTTTTCACCCATGAGATCCACATAATCCATACGTTCCGTGGGAAGATGGTCACTGGTTTTCCAATGGGAGATCGCTTCTGTTAATGTGTCGATGACAATTTTCATGGCTTTTTTTGTGCCACCTTTTCGGTGTTCCATAGAGAGGATGTGCCAAGGAGCATCTGTTGAACTGCTCAGCGAAAGAATTTTTCCCATGTGTTTGCGGTATTTTTCGTAATGCTTATTTTGTTCGCGGTCTCTTGAGGAGACGAGGAATTCTCTGTATTTATCTTTTTCTAAATCTTCGATTTTCTCTTTTTGCGTTTTTTCGCTAATATCTAAAAAGAATTTGATGATGAGTAAATCGTCCAAGCGAAGCATCTTCTCTTGGGACAGGAGAAATTCGATATCCTTTTTATGTTCTTTTTCATCGCCATCTAAATCATTGAAGAGAGCGGTATAGTACGAATGGTCAAAGATGGCAATTTGTCCCCGTTTTGGAAGTTCTTTCCAGAATCTTTTTTGGGGAGGTTCTACGTAGGCACCCGGCTCTGTGTCTTCAAAAAGGCGCACGTGATAATATCGGGGGTCCAATTCTCTGCGCATGCGAGAGATGAGATAACCTTTCCCTGACGATTCGAAGCCATCGACGAGGATGAGCATTTTTCCTCCTGTGGCGGTCATTTTTCGTTGGAGTTGATCCAGTCTATCACCTAAGTCTCCAAAGGAGAGATCACTTTCTTGGATGGGTTTTATTTCATTTTGTGGTCCTAACATAACGATCACCCTTTCTTGCTGTATATATGCCCGTAACGTCGTAAAAATGCACACTATGTTATAATACGATTGAGGTGATACAATGCGCAGAAAAGATCGACAGGTCGACGAACGAA
>CAMDZK010000162.1 GCA_945910665.1 uncultured Peptostreptococcaceae bacterium | reverse complement strand
CATAATCTGCGCTTGTTTATTTTCAATGAGTAAGTCGTGCATTAAATCTTCTCTCGCCGTTGAATTCGACAAATACTCCATCTCTACCATACTTTTTAGAACGTGATTGTTTTCTTCAATGGCCGACTGAAAATGGATGAGCGATTTATTGATTTCAATCATCTCATACAAAGAATCCGTATGGGTAGAACGTCGGATATTATTTTGAATGATCTCAATGGCATCCATAAATTCAGCGATCGCACGTTCAAATTCTTTTGAAATCCGCCAAGTGATTTCCAAAACGAAATTTTCAATATGGCCCTTTTCGATCGTCTTTGTAAAATCATTTAAATGGAGATCACGAAAAATTAAAGAATCATCAGACCGCACAGTAACGACAAAATCATCGATGACGATAATTGAAACCACCCGCGTTACATAGGTAAGATCTTCCACGTGCACAGGATAGCTGAGTACAAATAAATTGGGTCTTGGGTCATCTAGACCTTCAAAACGAGGGACTTCATTCGGGTCATTTACATCGGACAAATAATCTTCTGGTAGATGATACTCATCCAGTAAAAACTGAATTTCTTCATCCGTGGCTTGTATCACCTCAATCCAAGCAACCTTTTTTCCTTCTTGCGCTGAAATGAAACGTCCCTTTTCTATAGCGTGTCGATTGATCATGGCATCTCCTCAATATTTGAGTGCATTGTATATTTCTATTATAACTGTATCACGACACATAGTCGTTACAAATTCGTAAAGATACGGCAAGTTATTCAAAGATGTAACTCGTCATGGATACCGAAGCAAGTTCTCCCCCACGATTGAAGCTGACTGTTTTCTCATCACCATATAAAGCACCGAGTGCATAAATGAAAGGAATATAGTGGTCTGGTGTTGGGAAAGATACCTTTACGTTTGGAAGCTGTTCGAAATTTACGAGGGGTTCATACTCTTTTTTCATGATAAGATCGTAGACGAGATCATCAAATTCTTGGCAGATGGGTGTGAGACCAGGATTATTCCAATCAGCTGTCCTGAGATTATGAACAATATTACCACTTGTTAAGATCAAATATCCCTCTTCACGGTATGAACGCAACTTCCTTGCAAGTGCAAAATGCTCTTCTGGTGATTTTTTATAATCGATGGAAAGAATCGCCATCGGTATATTTTTCTCTGGAAGAGCATGAACGAGTACAGACCAAAGACCATGATCCAATCCCCATTCATTATTGATGGTAATAGAATCACCCAGTTCATCTTGTATACGTGATACGAGTGCTTCATCATTTTTTAGTGTATACTCAATTTCATAAATCGGTTTAGGAAAACCGTACATATCATAAATCTGTTTGAATGTGTCTACATCCGTCGTTGCCGTTTTGTTGATGTACCAATGAGCGGAAATCGCAAGTATGCCTTTTGGATTCCCCCAAAGTTCTGGAAGTTTTTGCCACGATCTCGTGTATTCATTATCTAAAATGATGTTCATGGGGCTCCCATGACCAATAAAAATTACTTTTTCTCTTTGCATCGTTGTTATCCTTTCTATATCTCTTCTTAATTATATATGAAAAGAAGATAGCAGTGCTGTTTTTCATCAAATAAATCATTATATGATTCAACGCGTTATTGAATTCTCATATACACTTAAATTGCACAATTTGTTAGACAAAATAATGGTGTTAGGGTTTTCCTTTTTACTGAATGGTTGACAAAGATTTGGGCTTTCAATCCCTGTACATCACTAACTTATTGATGTTTTTTTATCTACAATTTGTAAAATTATATCGGTTAATTATTGTATATTTACAAGTTAAGCACTGCAAATACATGATATTTTTTAAATTTTATCGTATATTATAAAAGAAATTATATATATATATCCATAATCGGAATTGACTAATATTCATAAATGATTCAAAATATATTGACACTTCAACGCGCTTTTGCTATAGTATTGGTATGCTAGGAAAAAGGATTTCATGATACGTCGTACAAAAAACTATAGGAGGTTATTATGGAACAACAACAAAACAACCGTGGCTCATTTAGTAACTTAGGGTTTATCCTCGCTGCGGCAGGCTCATCTATCGGTTTAGGAAATCTTTGGAAATTTCCTTACCTAACTGGACAAAACGGTGGCGGTGTATTTGTACTCGTTTATCTTATTATCGTTGCTACCATCGGTTTTACATGTATGCTCGGTGAAACAGCCATTGGTAAATATACCAAATTAAACCCACTGGGTGCATATCGTAAACTGTCGAAGAAATTTGCTTTTGTCGGCGCATTAGGAATTATCGTCCCCTTCCTCATCGTTACATATTACAATATTATCGGTGGTTGGGTCCTTAAATACATAGCTGACTTCATTATGGGTAAATTAGGCGTTATGGTTGGCGATCCTGCAGGGTACTTTGGAGCATTCGTAAGTTCTGCATTTTCTCCTATTTTCTGGACATTAGTATTTGTTTTGATTAACTTTATTATCATCCAAGCAGGCGTATCTGAAGGGATTGAAAAAATGTCCAAGATTTTGATGCCAGCACTCTTTGTACTTCTCATCATTGTTGTGATCCGTTCGGTGACATTACCTGGAGCAGCAGCTGGTTTAGAATTCTACTTAAAACCAGATTTTAGTAAACTTACTATGGCAACGGTCTCTGCAGCCTTGGGACAAGTATTCTTCTCCTTATCCTTGGGGATGGGCGCCATGGTTGCCTATGGTTCGTACCTTCCCGATGCAACCAATATTGAAAAAACTTCTACGATTATTCCAATTATGGACTCAGGTGCTGCTTTACTCGCAGGTTTTGCGATTTTCCCAGCATGTGCAGCGTTTGGTGTAGATGTTGGAGCAGGCCCAAGCCTTATCTTCCAAACTCTTCCTACCGTATTTAACTCTATGCCTGGTGGAATTATTTGGGCGATTGTCTTCTTCTTCCTCGTACTCTTTGCAGCCATTACAAGTGCAACCTCACTCATCGAGTGTCCAGTATCTTGGCTCATTGACAGTAAAGGAATGAAAAGAAGAACAGCTACCATTTTAGTTTGTATCGTCGCTTTCTTATGCGCGATTCCAGAATCTTTATCTCTTGGTGAACTCTCTGGTTTTACGTTCCCAACATTAAACGGCGCAATGGGTATCTTCGACTTCGTCGGATACATTGCAGAAAACGTATTAATGCCAGCGGCTGGATTCTTCATGTGTATTGTCATTGGCTACGTATGGGGCATCGACAATTTCGAAAAAGCTGTTACAAACAATGGCCAATTCCCATTTAGAACCAAATCTTTCGTAACAATTATGATTAAATACGTCGCTCCAATCGCGATTTTTATCATCTGGTTACAATCGATCGGTATTTGGGGTTTGATTTTTAAATAATAAGTAAGTAAAATATTTCTTTCGTTGGGAAACGTTCCGAATCGAGAAGA
>CAMDZK010000161.1 GCA_945910665.1 uncultured Peptostreptococcaceae bacterium | reverse complement strand
CGGTCAATATGTAAAACCGGCTTCAAGGGAGATGTTTTACCCCGTTCAATTAAATCCCATACTACCTCTTGTTCCATGGGGTGGTTCTTGATTAAATGACCATCCCCATCGCGAAAGACTGTTCCATTATTAGTAATGAGCGTCAGAGGAATGAGAGCACTTCCAGAAAGAACAAGGCCTGAATAATCTGTCTTTCGTTGTTCTTTCCATAAACCCAACGCAAAAAGAAGGATCCAGACCTCTGCCATACTACTCTACATCCATCATTTTGACGTCATACTCTTCTCTGAGTTCATGCATTTTTTGCAAATATGCTTCTTGTTGTTTTAAAAGCGTATACTTTTGTTCAATATCCCCTTTGGAACGCTCGAAATCTGCCGGCTCATCTTTACGATCGTGAACGAGAATCACATGATATCCAAATTGGGTTTGTACTGGACCTGTCACTTCACCAATGGGAGCCGTTTGTGCTGCTTGATCAAATTCAGGTACCATTTTTCCTGGTCCAAAAGTTCCCAAAGCGCCCCCTTGTTCTTTGGATGGGCAAGAAGAATATTCTTTCGCAAGTTCCGCAAAATCTTCACCCGCGTTTGCTTTTTCTAAAACTTCATTCGCTTTTTCTTCAGAGTCTACTAAAATATGAGAAGCAGTCATGCTTTTATTGTTGTATTGCTCTTTGTGAGATTCAAAATATTCTTTTAATTCTTCCTCTTCGACCTTCACACTGGACATAATTTCTTGCATGGCGAATTGTTTTAGTAAATCTTCTTTGAAAAGATCAAGTGTTTCTTTGAATTCTGGCGTTTCTTCAACGTTTCTTTTCTTCGCATCCAAATACATAAGCTCTTGGTTCACGAGCTCTTCTGTCATCTTTTTAATTCCCTCAGGACTTTGGAATTGTTGTCCTTGGGGTCCCATTTGCATAATCGTCTGTGCGACTTTTTGCATGGTAATCGGTCTACCTTCTACCTCTGCTACGATTTTGTTTTCTACCATCTTGTCCTCCTTTGTGATTGAGGGCGATTCCACCCTTTGAGAAACGAATTTTTTCCTGTTTCAATAAACGACCCACAGCTCTTTTAAAGCTTGATTTACTCATGGCGAATACTTCTTGGATTGCCTTTGGATCGGATTGATCATTGAAAGGAAGAAATCCTTTGTTATTTTTTAATTCTTCGAGAATAATCTCTGCATCTGCATCCATTGCCACTGCGGTTTGCTCTTTTAAAGAAAGGAGCATACGACCATCTTCTTGAATTTGCTGGACCCGAAATTCCATTTCTGCGCCAGGTTCCAATGCTCTGTAAATGTTTTTGGCAGGTAATAAGGCTTCATAGCGGTCATCAACTGCAATGAAAGCGCCAATTTTAGGATGTCTTCCTATAATTCTACCCTTAACCCAATCATTTTTTTGGTAATCAGAAACTTTTTCTAAGGCCGCGCTCACTTTTTGGCTTGCGCACAGACGGTTTGACTTATCCGTGTACAATCGAACCAATACTTTTTCTCCTTTTTTTGGTTTTCCAATTTGTTCTGCGAAAGGAAGAAATAAGTCTTTTTCTAAACCCCAGTCTAAAAAAGCACCAATTTTTGTCGTGTCTTTTACCGTCAAGTTTTGAATTTCTCCAGGAAGAATATACGGTTTTTTCGTCGTGGCAATGAGACGGTCTTCCGAGTCTCTGTAAATAAATACGTTGACTTTACTCCCTGGTTTCATGGCATCGGTTAATTCTTTTCTTGGAAGAAGGATGTCTTCTTCCGGATTTGAGTCTTCTGCAAACGCTAAATAAGCGCCATGGGGCTTAATCCGTTGCACAGTAAGCTCATGGATTTCTCCAATATTCATTTGTGTGTAACCTCCAAACAAAAAGAGCGCGTGCGCGCTCTTTTACGATGTTCTAAGAGCCTCTATCTATATACCCCTAGAACTTATCAAAGTAAATCTTTTCTTCTGCTACGCCCTGTTTTACGAGAGATTCTACGATGGAATCAATCATTGCAGGACTACCGCAAAGGTAAGCAGAATATGGTGCGCCGTCAGTAATATATTTTTCAATCGCCGCAGGAACGCGACCTTTTTCTCCTGTCCAATCAGGAGATTCTTCACGAGAAAGCGTAGGAATATATTTGAAATTCAAATTTTCCTCAAACTTTTTCAATTGTTCCGTTAAGAACAAGTCTTCCATTGTACGCGCTCCAAAGAAGAACGTCGTCTCTCTTTGAATGTCGTTATCAGACATATGTTGCAAAATGGAAAGAATCGGAGCCATACCAGTACCAGCACCCGCCAAAATAATTGGTCCACCATCATCGTCATGATAGTAGAAATCGCCATAAGGACCATTGATATGAACCGTATCGCCTTCTTTTAAATGATGGTGTACGTAGGTCGTCGCAATACCACCAGTGAAACCAATCAATAATTCAATATAGTTTGGTTCGCTGATTGACGATGCCACAGAGTACGCACGATACACTTCTTCATCATTACCTTCATAAGCAGGCGCTTTTAATTGTACGTATTGACCTGGCTTGAAGTTGATGGTTTCATCCCCAAGGAAGAAACGGAGTTTCTTGATCGTCGGAGTCAATTGCGTGACCGATTCAACAATTGCAGCGTATTCTTTAACATTAAATAATTCTTCAGGAATTTCAATCTTAATGTCATTTTTTACTTTTACTTGGCAAGAAAGACGGACATTGTCGTTGATTTCTTCTTCTGTGAGCCATGGTTTTTCCGTCGCGATTACGGGACCGCCACCTTCTGTAATTTTAACTTTACAGTATCCACAGGATCCCTTTCCCCCACATGCAGAAGGAATAAAGACTTTTTCATTAATCAATGTGGATAGAACAGTGGAGCCACCATCGACAGTAAATTCTTTGTCATCATTAATGACCATCGTCACTTGGCCGTAGTTTCCAACAGTGCGATCCGCAAGAGTAAGTACTGCTGCAAGAATTGCAGCAATCGCCGTGACGATTAAAGCCGTTTGTATTATAACTTCCATCTCGACCTCCTATTGGATTTGTACCATACCGGAGAAGCCGATAAATGCTAAGGCCATAATTCCTGTAATGATCAGAGTAATTGGTGCGCCAACTAAACCTTCTGGAATCGCTTTTTCGTTTAAGCGACTACGAACACCTGCCATTGCAGTAATCGCAAGCGCCCAACCAATACCAGACCCAATGGCAAAACCAACAGTTTGTAAAAAGTTGTACGAACGATAGACCATGAACAAGGAAACCCCTAAAATTGCACAGTTCACTGTGATTAAAGGTAAGAAGATTCCAAGTGCGTAGTATAGGTTCTCTACATAGCGTTCCAAAAGCATTTCGACCAACTGTACAAAAGCGGCGATGGTTAAAATGAAGATGATAAACATCATGTACTCAAGGCCAAAAGGTACGAGGATGAAATGATAAATGAGCC
>CAMDZK010000160.1 GCA_945910665.1 uncultured Peptostreptococcaceae bacterium | reverse complement strand
TGACTTTACAAAAGATGGAATGGGGAAATACAAAGCGCACTACGATGCACTTTCAGACTTTGTGGACCGCATGCCGGAGGATTTGCTCTTTCTCCTCATTTCACCCAACACCAAAATTTTCCAAGGAAAATTCGTGAAAAAGGTGAATGGACTCAATCGGATCGTTCCTATGGAAAAGTTGAACGAAGGGGAGCTCATCCATTTTATACGTACAGAATCTAAGAAAAAAGAAAAGACATTGACGGAATCTGCCCTACGCATGATTGTGAGACGCTCTGAATACATCACCGACGACGATAAAAACTTGTACTCCATCGTGAATGCATTAGATACAATTTTAGGCGTGGTTGCATCGGAAATTGGGGAAGAGGTGGTCGATACATTCTTACAAGAACCGGTCACCGAACGCATATTTGCCATGCTCGATGCCATTTCCAGAAGGGATACGGAGGAATGTTTGCGCCTGTATTATTTGCTCCGGTTAGAAGACCAAAATGTGCATCAAATCTTCTATATGATCATTCAGCACATCCGCGATCTCATTCGAGTGAAAGGATATGAACATCGTCCAAGTGGCGGTGCAGGTTTTCGAGTGCTGAAAATGCGCGACTTTGTCTACAATAAACATAAGACAAATGTAAAAAAGTTTAGTTTTCACCAGCTGTATGGAATGATGCGTACATTGTATGATGTATCCTATCAAATGCGCGACACCCATGCTGACGAAGATGCCCTCATGACATGGATGCTCGCCGATTTATGTCAGGCGTAAGGAGAGACAATGAAAAAGAAAATTCTCATGTTGTTCTGTGTGTTGCTTCTAACCGCCTGCTCAAATTCAAAGGTTGAAGAAAATGGAAAACAAATTCCACGAAAAATTAATCCAATCGAAACAGAAGACACGGATTGCTTATGAGGACCTTAAGTCTTGCGTGTCAAGACCCAAAAAGAAGGCGCACACCTTCTTTTAGTTGATACGAAGCCGAAGGCTTCATTTCATTCGCGCAGCGAATTCATGTCCAGCACTCTCTTATGCCTCTAGATTGAGTGCTGGACAATTCAATTAAGTATTCTTTAACTTTTTAGAAATGTAGAGATTATGGAATCATCCTTAGATGAAATCCATTTGTGCAGAACAATAAAAAATCACCCACAAAAGTGGATGATTCATCAATTAACCAATATTATTGATGCGGCGTTGCATGTTTGAGATGCGTCGTGCTACCGCATTCTTATGCAGGAGATTACGACCGGCAGCTCGGCTTAATTTACGCTCAAGTACTTTGAAGTTTTCCATTGCAGCGTCTTTTTCGCCTGCTTCAATCGCAGCGTCAAATTTTTTGATGTAAGTTTTAATTTCAGATTTTTTTGCTTTATTCGCAGCAGTTTTCTTATTGATGACATCGATTCTTTTTTTAGCCGATTTAATATTTGCCATTCCAATACACCTCCTCTTTACTTATGACGGCCCAAACGGGGCTGATAACATGAGTATTTTACCATAGGAAGAAGGGGATGTCAAAACTTTTTTATGAAACTTCCACCCTTATGAAAGGAATCGACTCCCTTAAGGTTCGTCCATCCTTCCCGCCTTTTAGCCTTTTTCTTTTCAAGAAAGAGAGGCTTATGGTATACTTTACAGAGGCAATCATAAGAAAAGAGGAACACCAATGGAAGCGGAAAAAACAGAAATTATCAATAAAAATGAACCACAAAAACAACCAAAAAAGAAAAAAGGGGTCTTTCGTCAAGTGATTGAATTTGTTCTTCTCGTCGCCCTCATCTTATTGTTTAGACATTATATTGCAGCACCAACCGTTGTGCAGGGAAACTCGATGCAACCAACCCTACACCCATGGGATTTTCTCATTGCAAATCGCTGGGCAGGACACACAGGTGATTTTACTCGCGGAGATATCGTCATCTTAGACCCACCAACGGATCAACGAGTGTTTATTAAAAGAATTATCGCTGTGGGAGGAGATACCCTCCAATTGATCGATGGAAAAGTATATGTAAATGGAGAAATGCTCGATGAACCCTATATCGATGCAAACTACACAGAACCGTATTCTCTTACATTTCCCATCGAAATACCTGAAGGTAATGTTTTTGTCATGGGAGACAACAGGCATCCTGGGGGCTCTACAGATAGCCGCCAAATTGGACTTATACCCAATGAAAATATTATGGGAAAAATTATCTTCCGCTATTTTCCTTTCAACAAAGATTTTGGACCAATACGAGGTAATGAATGAAAAACATACGAAACTTTAGTATCATCGCACATATTGACCACGGAAAGTCGACCCTGGCCGACCGTTTGATTGAACAAACGGGCATGCTCACCCAACGGGAAATGCAATCCCAAGTTTTAGACAGCATGGACTTGGAACGGGAACGTGGCATTACAATTAAATTAAAAGCAGTCAAACTCGAATACAAAGCCGATGATGGTGAAACCTATTCTCTAAACCTCATCGACACACCTGGACACGTGGACTTTACCTATGAAGTGTCTCGCTCATTGGCTGCCTGTGAAGGGGCGATTCTCATCGTCGATGCAACACAAGGGGTGGAAGCACAGACCTTGGCCAATGTCTATCTTGCCTTGGAACAAGACTTAGAGATTTTAACCGTCATCAATAAAATTGACCTTCCCAGTGCAGACCCAGAAGCGGTTCGATTAGAAATTGAAGATATTATCGGACTCGATGCTACAGATGCCCCACTGATTTCTGCAAAAGAAGGCATTGGAATTAGAGATGTACTCGAACACATCGTCAAAGAAGTTCCACCACCAAAACAAGAAACGGATAAACCTTTAAAAGCGCTCATTTTTGACTCCTATTACGACAGTTACAAAGGTGTTATCGCCTATGTACGCGTCTTTGAAGGAAGCATTAAACCTGGCATGCAAATTCGCATGATGAGTACCAATAAAACCTTTGAAGTCACAGAAGTTGGCTACACAGCAGGCCTTCGAAAAGAAACGAAATCCATTGACGCAGGCGATGTAGGCTATGTGGTTGCTTCCATTAAAAATGTGGCCGATGCTCGCGTTGGGGATACTATCACAGACAATCACAACCCAACCGCAGAAATGCTCCCAGGATATAAAAAAGTAGTCCCTATGGTGTACTGTGGAATTTATCCAGCAGAAGGGGAAGAGTTTAGCGCTGTGCGCGATGCTTTGGAAAAACTGCAAGTCAACGACGCATCCTTAGTCTTTGAACCAGAGAGTTCTCAAGCCTTGGGAACGGGTTTTCGCTGCGGATTCTTGGGACTCTTACACATGGAAATTATCCAAGAACGCTTGGACCGTGAGTTTGACTTAGACGTCATTACTACAGCACCGTCTGTTATCTACCGCGTCAAAAAATCTGACGGCACGATTATGGAGATTCAAAACCCAAGCAATCTTCCGAAACCTACAGAAATC
>CAMDZK010000159.1 GCA_945910665.1 uncultured Peptostreptococcaceae bacterium | reverse complement strand
ATAAGAGGATTGGACAGCACGAAGCATTTGGTGGTATCTCTTATTCCAGTATTTCGTGGAATTCTTGATTCGTCCTCATCGATTGAGGCCATCGTTGAAACGATGAAAAACCCTGCAATGATCGCTATGTTAGGTCCCGTCTACGAAACTGGAGCCTACACGACAGCAGCTATGTACGGAAACTATATGCTCGTTTTTACAGCGATTATGACAGGGATTTGGAATATCTATTATGTCTCCGTGAACACAAAAAAAGAGGAAGAAAAGGGCATCGCAGAACTCACTTTCGCATCGCCCATTGGAAAACACAGTCCGATTACTGCAACGCTCACCATTGCTGGGATTACAAATCTCTTATTGGCACTGTGCATCCTTTTGGGATTTGGATTCATGGAAATGCCCCTGCGTGGAAATCTTGTATTTGCACTTGCTACTTGTGGTTTTGGCTTTTACATGGCATGTGCCACCGCACTCTTTTCTCAAATCGCCACGACCTACCGCACAGTGCAATTTTTATCGTATATTACGCTCATGGGTATGTATTTTCTTCGAGCCATTGGCGATGTCATGCTCGAAGAACTCTCACTCGCCGTGCCCTTAGGACTCATTTTACGCACGGAAAACTATGTCAACGATAATCTTTGGCCGATTGGCATTCTCCTTGTAGAAGTACTCATACTCCTTGGACTTACGTATGCGCTTGCCCATCAGAGGGAACTCTATGGAGGCATCTTACAAGAACCCAAAGGCAGAAAAACCTTATCGCCTCTCGTCATCGGCGTGGGGACATTTCTCCTCAAAATATACAAAACGCCGTTGTTGATTTGGTTTTTTGTGGTCTTCTCCTTCTCCACGATGTACGCATCAATATTTGGTGAATTAGAAACCTATATTGATTCATCGGAACTAATGCAACAGATGATTCTCGTCAATCCTGAATTTTCTGTGACAGAACAATTTGTGAGCTTACTCATGGTCGTCATGGCGCTGATTTCAACCATTCCCATATTGGGAATAATTCATCGTATTCTCCATGAAGAGGACGAAACCTACAGCGCATTGGTCTTGGCAACGCCTCTCTCTCGCATGCGTTACCTGGGAAGTTTTATCCTCCAGGCGATTCTCTTTTCCATTTTGCTCCAAATCACCACAGCCATTTCCTTTTGGTTTATTGGGGACATGGTGGTAAACTTTCTTCCATCTCTGCATACTTTTATAACAGCTGCACTTGCTTATCTTCCCGCCATGTGGGTGATGGTTGGTATCTCTGTTCTACTTGTAGGAAGTTTTCCAACAAAAGAGTGGCTCAATTACTTTTATTTAGGATGGGCTGCCTTTGCAATCTATTTTGGTCGTATGCTCGACTTTCCCAAATGGACGGCAAAACTCACACCCTTCGGCTGGGTCTCCCAATACCCTGTGGAAGAACTTGAAAAATTGCCGTTGATCATACTGTTTATACTCGCTATAGTCTTGATTGGCATTGGAATGATTGGTTATCGCAAACGTGATTTACTCAAATAAAAAGTCTCCTGTAAAAGGGAGACTTTTAGTGTGTTTATAGAATTGTCCAAGTGAAAGTAGCAGAATCTTTCGCTTCAATTTCATCTGGTTCAAAGTCCATGCTAGCCATGTTCGCTCTCCTAAGCGAGCACCGGAAGCTTCGGTAAAAATCTCCGCCTTTCTTCTCGCATTGATAGCCGCATTGCGTAATATCTCATCTTGTACTCCCGCCGGTTTTTTCACAGTGAATGTAATTGAAATCTCAGGATTTGCCTTGGTAGCTCTGATGTGTGCAATCAATGCACCCAAACGCTGATGATCAAAATCAAATCGAATCACCGTATCGTGGACTACTTTGTAACCGACAAATTCCTTTCGTTGATTTCCACTTCGGTCTCGTTCGTATTCATAGTGTGTGGAAATAAAAAAGACGCCACAAAGGCGTCGAAAGAATCTATGTTGTTTGTAAAGGAAGTTTTTCCAACCGCGCACGGCGCGTGACAAAACGTCCGTATATTTTATGATAAAGTTCTTGATAATCGCTGAAAGTGAGTTTACCATTCATCGCTAAAATCGTGAAGTCACAGTCATTATTGAGCACACGCAAATCTGTTTTTCTAAATCCATTGCGCTTATAGAAATCGATGCGGCGAATCCGTTGGTGATAGTTTTCTTCGGATTCAATCGGGCTTTCCACTTCTAACACGATGGTTTGATTCGGATACTTTTCTTGTATCTTCTCCAAGACCGCACTTCCTAATCCCTTCCCTCGCATGGAAGGATCAATCGCTAAGTAGTCAATGAAAACAAAGCGCTTCGTCTTTCCTAAAATTACAAAACCTGCGAATTCATCTTCATGCATAAGAGCAAGCGTATCAATACGGCCAAGTTTCTTTAACAACCATAAAATTGGTAAGGGTCTTCTTTCTTCTTTCGGGAAGGCACCTGCATAGAGTGCCTTAAACGAGTCTGCAATCTCAGAATCGCTTCCATTCAAATCTAAAAAATACATAAATCCTCCTTCTGATGGCTTAATTATAACAAATTTTATACAATTTTCAACTGATATAGTTTGTTACAAAACACAAAAAGAAGGTTCAGCCACTGTAACCCATTCTCGTAACCAATACCGCCTCTCCAACCCCCCACAGCCGCAGGCGACATCACGTGCGAAGCGACATCTCGGCTCGAAGAGCGCCATCACTCTGCCCAAAGGGCAGTCCTACTCCCTCCTCCACACTCGCGAAGCGAATTTCACAGCAGACGTAGTCAGAGCTACACCGTCATTCCTCCATCGATATGAATGACATCACCTGTGACGTACGAAGACAAATCACTTGCCAAGTAAACACATGCATTGGCAATATCTTCAGCTTCTCCAATACGACGCAAAGGGATCGCTTGAATAAGAGGTTGAATCATCTTCTCAGGAAGAGCTTCGACCATATCCGTTTTTGTAATCCCAGGAGCGACCGCATTTACACGAATTCCTAACGGACCCCATTCTCTTGCAAGAGAAATCGTTAGACCATTCACTGCAAATTTTGATGCAGGATAAGAAACACCAGACGTTTGTCCGTTCTTACTCACCATTGAGCTCGTATTGA
The DNA here is from genome assembly GCA_945910665.1 of uncultured Peptostreptococcaceae bacterium. Classification (GTDB taxonomy): domain Bacteria; phylum Bacillota; class Clostridia; order Tissierellales; family Peptoniphilaceae; genus JAAYQA01. The sequence goes on along the minus strand of CAMDZK010000159.1, from coordinate 388 downwards.
TAATGCAACCATGTCCTTGTTCCTTCATCACTTTTCCAGCGGCCTGACATCCATAGAAAACTGAGTTTACGTTTAAATCCATGACTTCCTTGAATTTTTCTGGATCTACGTGAAGAGAAGGTGTACTTTCGCTAACCCCAGCATTATTTACCATGATGTCCAGTTTACCAAATTCTTGAACGACTTCTTGCACCGCTTGATCGACTTCTGCTGAAGAAGATAAATTGGGCCATTTCGCAGACACTCTGTAGTCCGCATTTTCCTTCTTCAACTCTTCAACGCCATGGGTGGCAGATTCTTCACGACTCCCACAAATGACAACTGTCGCACCATGCTCTAAAAACGCTCTTGCAATCGCAAGCCCAATTCCACGACTTCCACCTGTAAT
>CAMDZK010000158.1 GCA_945910665.1 uncultured Peptostreptococcaceae bacterium | reverse complement strand
GTTTTATTATCAAAATATGGTATAATAAAGATAGCCAAAGAGCTAAAAACAAACGTGAGTTCTTTAAACCATGACGTAATATATTCTGAATTCAGCCCCCCGAACGGGGGCTTTTTTTTATGCAAAAATAACAAACATTTGTTCGAATTGTTAAGATAATTTAGCCTAAAATATGGTATAATATAAACAAGTGCTTATATATAGAAAGCGAGTTGAATTTTTTGAAGATTTTAGACCTTTTAACTGAGGATGAACAATAACAGATTTACCGAGCTGTTAAAGCTCGTAAGGAAAAGAACTGGCGAAGCAAACGAACTAAAGAGCAACGCGAGAAATATAACGCCTATATGAGAAATTACAACCAGAAGAAGAAAGCAGCGCGTGAAGAAGGGGCGGTGTAAACATGGCACTAAGCTCAAATCGGAAATTAACGAAAGATCAAGTCTTATCTGATTACCAACAAGCGTGTCAAAAGTATCATCTCACCATGAAAAAGGCGCAAGATGAACATTTTGAGGATAGCGAAGAGTACCAAAAGATCAAAGAGAGAGCTTTAAAAGAATACACAAAAGCTCGAAGAGAATATTTTTTATCCAAACGAATTTTTAAAAAGTAAAGGAGTATAGTCATGAAGAACATCATTACGGCTTTAGAACAAGGTAAAAGAGATTATAAAGCGGAGTTAGATCGTATCAATACAAACTATGTAAAAGGTAGTTATGAGTACAATAGGGCGCAAATCAAAGCAGCTGATGATTACAAGGCATATAAGTTATCACAGGTTGACGTTTTTAAGAAAGAATTAATCCGAGCACAAGCTCAAGCGGACGTTTTAAAAGAAATGTATGAGAAATATACAGGGCCAACAGATGAGGAAATTGCAAAAGGTGATCGTGCTATTAATCTTATCGCTACCGTTGGGAACAAACTTTCAAGCGATTTATTAGCTGAATTACTTGAAGATGTGAAAGATATGCAGCAACTACGCATTATTAATGACATTATAACGACAAATGGTGAACCAACAGATAATGATATTTACAAAAAGGCAGCAATCAAGCGTCATGCAGAGAAACTGGAAGCATCAGTTAATGAACAGGAAAACTATTCTGAGTTATTGGGGCAGTTAGAAACGAAGTTTTATGAGTACATTGAACGCGATGACGAGATGGATTTTGAATTATACAGTTTAGCTGATGCCGCATCTAAAATCGAAAAGTATGGGAAGGCAGGAGCCAAAGAAGATAAAGGAGGTGAGTAAATGGCAAAGTTAAGATTTAAAGATGTACCGCTTTATGAAATGTATGTCCAAGCCAAAAACAATACGGTGGAGTTTGAGGAATTAGAGCGACTTTTAGATGAGTATCAACAATCGGAAATCGAGCAGTTAGACGCTTTAGAAGAAATCAGTTGTCAACCCAGCGAACACGTTCTAAGTCGTCAAGCGGAAATCGCCAAGATGGTCCACACGTTCGGGGCGAGCTTATCTCATGAAGCTCAAGTTAATTTATTAAGAGAGTTAGATGAGCCTAAACACATTCAACACGGTTTAGAAGGGTTACGAAAACGCGGATTAGGTCAAAACGAGTTAAATTTAGTTAGAGCGCATCAAAGACGCGCAGCTCATGATTTAGAATCTTACAAAAGCGAGCGTAAACAGGTTTTAGATATTGCAGTAAGAGGGATTAAAAGACGTTATAACGATGATTCGGATGGTTATCGATGTAAATGTTATATCGCTACTTACTACGATGTATTTGTAACTGATTTAAAATCCATTACGGAATAATTTCATACAACAGGGCGACAGATACGGTTTGGATCTTATAGGGTACGGGCTGGATTAGTCGCTTTATTCTTTTAAAAGGTGGGGTTATTAATGAGGGAAGTGAAACGTCTATTTGAAGACTATAAAGAGAATATGATCGCCATGAAGAAGTACCAAGAGCAACAAATTCAAACAGAGTTTATCAAAGTTAAAGCCGCTAAATGGGATCCCGAGAAGGTGGATGGCGGCAAACTCATTAAAGAAGATACTAAAATGGCTAAACGCATTGACAGAGCAGATGCCAGTATTAACGCTATAAAGCGAATTAAAGCCGATTTAAGACCATTCTTATTGGCGATGAGTAAATTATCAGAGGAACAGAAATCGTTGCTGAGAAGCCGTTATATGAAGTGTCGTAGCGTGTATGAAGTGGCAAACGAATTCGACTTGTCATTATCCGTGACAAAAGATCGATTAAAGAAAGCAGAACAGAGATTTTATAAGTTATATCAGAAATATTTGGAGGTTGCATAGTATGAAAATTAAAGAAAATAATGTTTTATCTGTCATTGTAGATGACAAATTCATCGTGGAGTACGATCATTCAATTCCGTTTACTTTAAACATTTACCATAACAACGAAGAAGCTAAAATCCACTTAAAGACGGCACCAATTGATTTTGAAATTCACGACATGGGGCTATTAATGTCCTTAGCCAAGCAAATTTATGATGTCTTAGGATTGAAGTAAGCTAAAAACAGGGTTTTAAAAGGTTTGGGGGAGGTTGTGAGGGAAACTGGAAGTAATATAGGGTATTCGAGCAACAGAACGCTCAAAAACGGCATGAGTAATGAAAAAAGGGGCTTATTCGCCCCCAGTGTTTATTCCGTATTGAATCGCCCACGCGTCCAACATGGCATCCGTATCCGCAAGGATTTGATCAATCATGTCATCCGTTAGGTGGTAACTGTTATAAGGATTGAACAGACTGTCCACTTCGTCTGTCGTGTAAAAACCGTGATCCCAAGCTCCTTCGTAACGTTGAAATACGACGCACACATCTTCCTCAATAACGTTTGAAATCCATAGATTATCGTTCACCTTATTTAACTTTAATACCTCACCATAATAATTAACTTTCATATTCATTCCCCTTTCAAACTCGCCTTACCCTATAATCTATGAGTTGGTTGCGCAAATTATGCGCATATGATGGGAAAATAATTTATTTTTTTGGATTTGGTAACTTTTCGTGTGCGTGTCGCATATACTCGTAGTGTACGAGTAATCTTAGCCGACCTACAACCATCGACAAATAAGCCATTTTACGCCCTATACAGGGGCTTTTTTTATGCCTTTTATTCTGATTAGATGAGAATTGTCATACAAAATAAGCCTATATGGTTGTATTTTAGATGAGAATTGTATACAATAATATAGAACAGATTATATTACGAGAGGTGATGAGTATGCATTACGTAGCTGGTGGAGATTCTGGGAAATCAATGACAAAGCTAACACTACAAACAGGAGAGGGGAATATCCGCGTTTCGTTCCCGACAACTTTTGAAGAAACAGACACTAAAACAAAGACTGATCTAAACCATGAGGTTTATTATCAAGGAACACGTTATTTAGTAGGAGAACCAAACAAAAAATTAAATCGCATTAATCGAACAGTACGCTCAAAAGAGCAAGAGGTTCATAAAGTTTGTCTTTTAACAGCCCTATGCTTAG
>CAMDZK010000157.1 GCA_945910665.1 uncultured Peptostreptococcaceae bacterium | reverse complement strand
TAACCGCTCCAGACCCAATGTCCGACGTTGGTATCCCAGGGGCACAACAATTTATCGCAGAAAATATTCCAAACTGGATTCAACAATACGGCACAGATACAGCGTTCTTCTGCACAAATGACGCGCATACTGAACCACTTCTTCGCGGTATTGCCGCTGGTGGAGCCATCTTCGTAGAACAAGACTTACCATCTCCAATCATGGGTTACCCAGGTGCTTTCTCTGTAGACTTATCAGCAGAAGCTGGCGACTGGGCAGCCATCAACAAAAAAGTTGAAGAAGCTGTTGTCGCAGCTGGCGGTGGAGAAAAAATGGGGTCTTGGGCTTACTCTTTAGGTTACACTACGACTCTCGGTGCGATTGATCTTGTAAAATCAGTTGTTGAAGGAAATGCAGAAATCAACAACTTGGATGATATTAAAGCTGCATTAGAAGCAAACTCTGAAGCAGGAATTTGGAACGCAACAAACTTCGTTGATCGTACCTCTGGCGAAGCTGTCGCAAACCACGTTCTCGTTTCTCAAGATACGTACGTATATGGTAAAGGATTCTTAGGAATGACAAAAGTCGAAGTTCCTGATAAGTATCTTAACTTCAAAGTTTCAAACTAGGAATATCGTCGAGTGAATCCCAACAGTCCTTTTTGAACTGTTGGGATTTTCTTAAGTTTATATACAAAGAGAGGTGAGATTTTGGAAAAAGTATTACTGGAGGCAAAAGGCGTAGGGAAAGATTTTGGCGGAAACGTCGTTTTAAAAGACGTAAACTTCACCCTTCATGAAGGGGAAATCCTCGGGCTGGTCGGTGAAAATGGAGCTGGAAAATCCACACTGATGAATATCATCTTTGGGATGAGTGTCATTGCAAATACTGGTGGGCATTCTGGAGAACTCTTATTAAATGGACAACCTGTCAACTTCAAAACACCCATCGATGCACTCAAGGCAGGCGTGGGTATGGTGCATCAGGAGTTCAACTTAATTCCCGGATTTACCGTCGCTGAAAACATCACGTTGGACATGGAAAAGACCAAAAAAAGTGTGATTTCTTCTGTGTTTGGTAAAAAGCTAGAAACGATTGATGGCAAACAAAATCTCGTTATCGCTGGGGAATCCTTAGATACATTAGGCGTTCAAATCGATCCAAAAGGACTTGTCAGTGAAATGCCCGTCGGACATAAACAATTTATTGAAATTGCCCGTGAAATTACTCGTGATGATGTAAAACTCATTATCATGGATGAACCAACGGCGGTTCTTACAGAAAGTGAAGCCGATATTTTGATTTCTTCCTTGAAGCGGTTATCGAATCTTGGAATTGCAATTATTTTTATCTCCCATAGGCTTCGCGAAATTATAGATGTGTGTGACAAAATTATTGTGTTGCGCGATGGTATCGTCGTCGAAAATTTATGTTCCGAAGATACAGACGTCCATGAGATTGCTCGCTTGATGGTGGGTCGAGAATCGAATACAAATCAAGAAGAAAATGCAATCAAACGAAATGAAATCAATGTAGATGACAAAATTTTAGAGATTGAAAATTTGTGGGTCGATATGCCGGGTGAAATGGTACGCGATGTAAGTATCGATGTGTATCGAGGCGAAATTTTGGGGATTGCTGGTCTTGCTGGCCAGGGAAAATTAGGAATTTCCAATGGTATTTTAGGCACCTATCCAGTCGGCGGCTCTGTTAGATACAATGGAGAACCGCTAAAACTGGGGGATACCTTTTCGATTCTTAAAAAAGGCATCAGTTTTGTATCTGAGGACAGACGAGGTGTCGGTCTTCTTTTAGACGAACCAATCTTTTGGAATGTTGGTTTTAATGCCATGCAAGTACAAGACAAATTCACGAAAAAAGTTTTAGGATTAAAGTTTAGAGACGAAGCAGCGATGAAAAATGTGACCAATGATTACATAAGCTCTTTGGCGATTCGCACAACAGGTCCTGAACAAAAAGCGAGAAATCTTTCTGGCGGCAACCAACAAAAAGTGTGTTTGGCAAAAGCTTTTGCCATGGAACCAGATTTACTGTTTGTCTCTGAACCGACGCGAGGAATCGACATCGGTGCAAAAGAATTGGTTTTGGATGCATTAAAAGAAACCAATCAGAAAAACAATACGACGGTCATCATGATTTCTTCTGAATTAGAAGAATTAAGAAGTATTTGTGATCGCATTGCCGTGATTACAGAGGGAAAAATTGCTGGAATATTACAACCCGATGTGGCACCTGAACGCTTTGGGCTGCTCATGTCTGGAGAGAGTTTAGAGGAGGTTGCCCTTGAAAGTTAAATCATTTGTCCAAAATGCGGGCTGGCCTCGCATTATTATCGCCATTTTTTTAGTGGTTTTGATTGTCGCTACTCCGTTTGTTGGCCTTTCACTCCCCGCATCGATTGAGAATGTATTTGGGCGTTTTGGGATGTTTTCCATACTCGTTTTATCGCTCGTTCCAATGATTCAAGCGGGATGTGGTCTCAACATGGGCCTTCCTGTCGGCGTTATCGCAGGAATTTTAGGTGGTGTCATTAGTATTGAAATTGGTCTAAAGGGTTTTGCTGGACTTTTTTGTGCGATGGCGATTGGAATTTTAATCGCACTGGTCTTTGGTGCCGTTTACGGTTTTCTTTTAAACCGCATTAAAGGAGACGAAATGCTCATTGCGACCTATGTTGGATATTCCTTTGTCGCATTTATGAGTATTATGTGGGTTATGCTTCCCTTTAAAAATCCAGTCTCTGTCATGAGTTACGGTGGCTCCGGTCTTCGTCAGCAAATTCCTGTCGCTGATTATTGGATGGAAATGGCAGAACAGTCCAATGGAATGACACAATCAACGGGTCTTTTATCCAACTTTTTAAGTTTTGACCTCTTCGGCGTTCGGATTCCAACGGGGATGATTCTCGTCTTTATCGTATGTGCTCTGTTGGTCCGCGCGTTCTTTAAAACTAAACTCGGCACGAGCATCATTGCCGTGGGTTCAAACCCTATGTATGCAAAAGCATCAGGAATCAATATCGACCTTATGCGTCTCGTTGCTGTTATGCTTTCCACAGCCATTGCCGCTGTTGGGATTATCATCTACCAACAATCCTATGGCTACATTCAACTCTACACAGCGCCTTATTCCTTCACCTTCCAAACCGTCGCTGCCATCCTCATTGGAGGTGCCAGCATCAATAAGGCGAACATCGTCCACGTGGCCATTGGGACCTTCTTATTCCAAGGGATACTCACACTGACGCCAGTGGTTATCAATGGGGCCTTATCCATCGACGTATCAGAAGTTATTCGTATGATTGTAACCAATGGTATGATTCTCTACGCTTTGACAAGGAGGAATAAAGAATGAAGACAAAAAAACCAATCTCCTTATCGCGTTTTGCCGTTCCAGCGCTGTTTATTGTCATTTGCGTGATCGGAATACTCATTGCAAAACCACAACCATCCTTTATCACGGGAGAAATTGCCAGACGCTTAATCAGAAATACATTCCTCGTAT
>CAMDZK010000156.1 GCA_945910665.1 uncultured Peptostreptococcaceae bacterium | reverse complement strand
CCTTCTGGCCAAGCTACTTCTAAATGTTTTGTGATCACAGTGCCTCGCCATCCTTCGATATTAAACCCAAATTCGATGACTTGATTATTATCAGGGTCCACAATTCCAGGAGACCCTATACCAACACCAATGGTATCTTCACGGCGTAAACTGTCCACGATCGATGCGAGTTGCTCTAATACTTTTGTGGCATCCTCTGCTTGGGTGGGTTCATTCACATCTTTAAGCATCACACCATTTTCGTTGATGAGACCTGCTTTTATGTTTGTACCACCAACGTCAATTCCGATTGCCGTTTTCATAGTCACTCCTTTCTTGTTCAAAAAGCGCTAGGATTTGATCTTCCGTCGCCTTCTCTTGCTGAACGAGTCGCATATAGGATAAGAGTGCAGGAAATACAGGAAAATTTGTTGCGTATTTTGCAAATATTTCCGCTGCAGCAAAATCAGTCTGTTTTATGATCTCTTCAGATGGAAAAATGCCAAGTCTACGAATTTCCAATGGTTGTAAGACTTCTGAAGGAAGGATGCCTTGTTCACGTGCGAAAATATGGTAAAAAGATCGGAACAATAGCATGCGGATCACTTGCTTTCGGTCGAGAGGCTCCCCTATTGTTTGAAAAATTTCTTCCACCGTAATCGTCGCCCTTGGATTCATGGAGATGATGCGACTGGGAATGTCTAAATGCGCGTGAAGATGAAGAACTTCCAATTGCATTTGATATTCATCCTTTTTGATACGCAATCGAAAACGTTCGCGAATTTCTTCTAAAGATAAATGACCATACTCTTTCATAAACAGATTCGCTGCCTTATGCCCTAAAGCAAGAGATTCATTCACATAATATTTTTTTTGCTCTCCATTTAATTTTTTCCAATAATCGTCTTTTCGTAGCAAATGGAGAACAATCGCCTCATCTGGCAGAGTTTTTATATCTTCAATCTTCATAGGTTTCTTTCCTTATTCTGTCCAAAATCTGTTCGTAGCGATCTGGTAGAGGTAGTTTTACATGGAGCGTTCTTCCCTTTTCGCCCTGATCATTCTCAATGACTAACGCATTGGCCAAAAGAAATTGATGATGGAGTCCACACTCTTTCGCCCAGCGGTTCCACTTTTTATTCTCGTATTTTGGATCTCCCAAAATGGGATGCCCTAATGACTCAAACAGAGAGCGAATTTGGTGAGTTTTTCCGGTGTAGAGTCTTATTCGTGTCAAATAGAACGGCCCTATTTTTTCTACATCGACGATTTCCGTTTTCGTTTGCACACCGTCTGTCTTTTCTTTGATGTCAATATTGAATCGATCCCCACCTTTGGACCACATTCCCTCGTAGATTTTAGGTTGCGGTTTTTTCTCCGTTGCGAGAGCAAGATAGTACTTATGAATTTCTCCCTTGCGCATCTTGTCATTAAAATCTTTTAATGATGCATAGGTTTTTGCTCCAATCACTAAACCACCCGTATTTCTGTCCAGTCGATTGATGATGGCCGGTGTAAATGTAGTATTGCGTCTAGGAACGTAATCACCTTTTTCAATTAAGTATGTGATCATGCGATCGACGAGATTCTTTCCGTACTCTTGTCCATGCGCCGCGTGGGAGAGCATTCCAGGCGGTTTATACATGATGAGGATGTCCTCATCTTCGTAAAGGATATCGAGATTTGATGATACTTTTTTTGTCGGCAATGTACTCTTTCTAAGATCGGCATGGACATAACAAGTAAGCAAATCTCCGGTGTATACCCGATCACTTGCCTGTAGCACTAGGTTATTACGTTTTATTTTTTTTGTGCGGCACCATTTTTGCACGACGTGTTTTGGAACGTCAAAATGCTTATGCAAAAAACGATCAAGTCTTTGATCGTTTGCATTGGTATCAATTTTTATTTCGATCATCGCTTCTCTTTCTTGCAGTTTTTATCAATCTGCGTTACACTAGTTTTATGAAGGAAAGGAGTCCACAAATGAACAGAGTATGGACATTTATTCTCGACACCTTATATGACTTATTCGGTGTACTCTTTATTTTTATCGTATTGGCAGCCGTCGCACTCATTTTGTATTGGCGACTCTCCATTTTATTTGCTCTTTAATTCATTGGAACCGATCATCGGTTCCATTTCTTTTTTCTTTTTTCGTCCCATGAGATTTTTCACAGACTCCTCGATCGATTGATCTTCGTAAAGGAGTGCGTAAATTTCATTTGTAATGGGAAGGTCTATCCCTAATTCTTTTCCCAAGGCATGGGCAGATTCTGTGGTTTTTATCCCTTCAACGACCATTCCAACTTCTTGTAATGTTTCGTCTAAAGTTTTTCCCTGTCCCAATAAAATTCCTGCTCGTCGATTTCGACTGTGGGGACTTGTCGCAGTGACAATTAAGTCACCCATCCCAGAAAGTCCAGAAAAGGTTTCTTGTTTTGCGCCCATTGCGATTCCTAAGCGCGTCATTTCAAGAAGACCTCGGGTAAGCATCGCGGCTCTTGTATTATCACCAAATCCAATTCCATCGACAATTCCTATCCCTAAAGCGAGGACATTTTTGAGGGCACCACCCAGTTCGACACCCACTAAATCATCGTTCGTATAGACGCGCAATTCTCCGGAAAAAAACAAATCTTGTACAGCTTCTGCGTAATCTCTCACATGGGAAGCGGCTACAATTGCTGAGGGGATTTGTTGGATGACCTCTTCTGCGTGCGTAGGACCTGAAAGGGTCACATATTTTGCCTGAGGAAGAATATCCATCACGACTTCTTCCATTCGACGATTTGTACCCACTTCAATTCCTTTGGCAATGTTAATGATGATGGCATCTTTTGGAATATCATCTTTGATAACCTTTAATAGAGCTGCCATTTGTTGGGATGGAACAGCGAGAATCACAAAGGAAGCGCCAGTTAAGCACGCTTTCACATCACTCGATGCTTTTAATTGATCATGAAGTATTGTCCCTGGTAGATAGCGTTCAAGGGTGTGTAATTTGTTGATTTCCTCTGCAGACTTTGGATTTCTTGTATAGACATACACGTCATTTTCTAACAGAGAAAGATGATTGGCAAGAGTGACCCCCCAACTTCCTGCTCCTAAAACGGCAATTTTCATGACTTCTTTCCTTTCAAAGTGAAGGGAGGCTCTTCCCCCCGGAGTAAACGTTCAATATTGGGTCGATGGCGGACAATTAAAAGGAGAGCAAGAAAAACGACAAGTCTTGTTAGGTTCCCATTGTTTGTGATTAACCATGTAATGAAAGGAGCCAAAAAGGCAGCTCCAATGGATCCAATCGAGACTCTTTTGGAAAGAAATGATAAGGCCAAAAAAGCTACGATACATAATAGGAGTACCAAAGGACTAAAGTATAATAGAATTCCAGCCGATGTGGCTACCCCCTTTCCCCCTTTAAATTGGAGATGAAAAGGAAAATTATGGCCAAGAACGACCATGGTCGCAGCTACATATGCCCCCATGCTCGGCTCAATCAACGACCCTAACCAACAGGCGAACACGCCCTTGAGTGCATCAAGCACAAGGGTGATAATACCAG
>CAMDZK010000155.1 GCA_945910665.1 uncultured Peptostreptococcaceae bacterium | reverse complement strand
GTTTTCACGACGATATTTAAATCTTTTAATTCCCCTTGTTGGATACGCTCAAAGAGATCGTCCAGTGAGACTTTGCTTGTTCTTTGAATCATGTCTTCTCTGTGTTGCGCTTTCACTAAGTCGGCATAACTACGCGCCGTCTTATCGTCTTCAACGACGAAAATTTTATCGCCAGCATTTGGAACTTCCGAAAGTCCCTGAATCTGCACAGGAAGAGAAGGACCAACCTTTGTTACGCGCTTGCCTTTGTCATCGACCATCGCACGAATACGTCCACTGGACGAACCCGTTACGACAAAATCTTGTTGACTAAATGTACCTTTTTCAACAATGACGGTTGCAACAGGACCTTTTCCTTTGTCGAGTTGCGCTTCAATAATCGTACCAATGCCCGCGCGATTTGGATTGGCCTTTAATTCTTGCATTTCTGCAAGCATGAGAATCATTTCCAGTAACTCATCAATTCCATCGCGAGTCACAGCCGACACGGGAACCATAATTGTATCGCCGCCCCAATCTTCGGTGATAACTTCATGCTCGGATAATTCTTGTTTAACACGATCAGGGTTGGCTTCTGGACGGTCCATTTTGTTAATAGCAACAATCATAGGGACGCCAGCAGCTTTTGCGTGGTTGATCGCCTCAATTGTTTGCGGCATGACTCCATCGTCTGCAGCGACGACGAGAACGGCAATGTCTGTAACCATCGCACCACGCGCACGCATTGTAGTAAACGCCTCATGTCCTGGTGTATCTAGGAATACAACTGTTTGACCGTGTAACGTAATCGTGTACGCACCGATATGTTGCGTAATTCCACCCGCTTCGCCCCGTGTAACTTGCGTTTTACGAATCGCGTCGAGTAATGATGTTTTACCATGGTCAACGTGACCCATAACAGTAATTACTGGTGGTCTTTGTTTCAAATCTTTTTCTTCATCATCAAAATCAAGGCCAAAAATATCCCCGGATTCATCTTCGATATCTAATTGTTGTTTGTGTTCTTTTAAAACGACGTTACGATTAAATTCTGAAGCGACGAGTTCTGCATACTCAAAAGAGATTTCTTGATTTTGATTTGCCATAACACCGAGCATCATTAACTTTCCAATCAGTTGACTCACACTGATACCGAGTTTTTGAGAAAGGTCTTTGACAATAATATTATTTTCTATTTCAATGGGCTTATCATAGTTCACCGCAGGCATCTCTTTTTTCTGTGGTGCTTTTTGATTCTTGTTGCCCTTTTGATTCGTATTTTTACCGCGTTGATTTCTGTTTTGTTTTTTATCGTTGTTCTTTTTCTGCCCTTTATTTTGATCGCGGCGTTGACGTTTAGGATCGACTTTTTCCTCTTCATCTTTTGCGTTTTTATGTGCGACCTTTTGTTTTGGGGCATCTTTTTTCATCTCTTGTTTTTGTGCAGGGGATTTGGATTCAGTCGATTTTTGCTTTTGTGTAGGAGCTTTCTTTTGTGGTTCTTGTTCCCCTTTAGCACCTTTTTTCACTCGTTCAACTTCTTCTGCAGTTAACATAGCCATGTGGCTTTTGACTTGTATATTTTGTTTCTTCAATAGATCCATCATATCTTTTGATGTAATCTCGAGTTCTTTTGCTAATTCGTACACTCTCTTTTTACTCATCTCTGCACCTCCAAAAATGCAATCAAGATGACTACAGCAATTCTTTTATTTGCTCATAAACGCCATCCTCTATCTGTGATTTTAGTGCTTGTTGTAACTTTCTATTTTTTTGGGCTAATTCGACGCATTCAACCGTTTTACAAAGGTATGCGCCGCGGCCATTTTTCTTTCCCGTTGGATCGACAACAATGCCTTCTTCAGCATTGGATACAATCCGCATAAGCTCTTTCTTAGGAAATTGCCCTTGGCAGGCTACGCATTTCCTGAGTGGAACTTTTTTCGTTTTCATTCTTCTTCCTCAGTATCATCTTCATCAGATTCTTCGATAATGTCTTGGATTTCTAAATCTAAGTCCGCTTCCGCATCTTCTCGTTCGAGGTCTTCTTCTGTACTTTCGAGTGCATCTTCTTCTAGAATATCCTCGATTTCTTCATCGAGATCCAATGCATCAAGGTCATCGAGTTCAAAATTTTCATCGAGGTCTGCATCAAGCTCTTCTACTGGCAAGGAAATTTCGATTAAGTCAGATTCATCCACAAATGATTCTCCTTTAATATCAATCTTCCAGTTCGTGAGTTTTGCCGCCAATCGGGCGTTCTGACCCTCTTTTCCAATGGCTAAAGAAAGTTGATCATCAGGAACTACAACGAGGGCAGTTTTATCCTTATCTTTTTCTTTAATCACCACTTGACTCACTTTGGAAGGACTGAGACTATTGGCTATAAAAGTATGGATATCTTTATCCCACACAATGATGTCAATTTTTTCTCCGCCCAGCTCGTCAACAATCGCCTTCACACGCTGTCCTTTAAAACCGACACACGCTCCCACAGGGTCTACATTGGGATCCCTAGAAAAAACGGCAATTTTTGTTCTCGATCCAGCCTCGCGTGCAATCGAAAAGATTTCCACGATGCCTTCCGCAATTTCTGGTACTTCCGTTTCGAATAAACGAACGACCAAACCAGGATTTGCACGAGATAAAATAATTTGCGCCCCTTTCGGTGAGTTGCGAACCTCTGAAATAAACAATTTAATTCTTTGATTCGGAACAATGCGCTCCCCTGGTACTTGTTCAGAAGGCTGTAGAACACCCTCTGTCTTTCCCATATTGACATATACATTGTTTCTTTCGATGCGTTGTACATGTCCTGTAATCATTTCTTTTTCTCGAGTGACAAACTCGTTATAGATAACGTCTCTTTCTGCGTCTTTGATTTTTTGAATCACGATGTTGCGCGCAGTTTGTGCAGCAATGCGTCCAAAATCTTTGGGAGTTACTTCTTTACGTATCACATCTCCAATACCCAAACTTGGGTTCATGTCTTGTGCGCGTTCCAAAAGAATTTCTGTGAGGGGATCTTCCACTTCGTCGACAATGGTTAATAAGCTGTTGACAGAAATTAGTCCGCTCGTCTCATCGATATCCACAACGACATTGGCGCGGTCACCAAAGTTCTTTTCGTAACTTTTTTCAAGGGCCTTTTTCAATGCGTCGAAAATAATCTCTTTGGAGATTCCTTTTTCTTTTTCAATTTCATTTAACGCTAGGATAAAGTCAGCGTTCATAATTACTCCTCCATTACCACTGTACGTATTTTCGTATGGTTGAAATCTCTTTACGGTCAAAGGACTTCTTTGCATCATCTACAAGGATTGTGAAAGTGTCCTCGTCAAAATGATCTAAAACCCCTACGATTTCTTTTTGTCCGTCTTTCGCTGCATAGAATTTAAGTACGACAGCTTTGCCGATACTATTTTCAAGCTCACGATCTTTTTTCATTGCTCGATCCAAACCTAAAGAAGTCACTTCTAGATAATATGCATTTTGAATTGGATCGATCTCATCCAATGCATCACTCACATAATGACTGACGTTTTCGCAGTCATCAATCGTGACGCCCTCTTTCTTGTCAATATAA
>CAMDZK010000154.1 GCA_945910665.1 uncultured Peptostreptococcaceae bacterium | reverse complement strand
ACTGCATCCACCCCCATTTCGGCAAATATTTGACGGAGTTGATCTTCTGTGAGTGCCCCTTGGTGAAGGGTGAGCGTTTTTCCCCCACTTTCTTTCGTTTCAAACGAGATTAGTGAAGCTAAAGAATCACTTGGTGAGAATGGATTTCCATCTTTATCAAAGAAGATTTGTGTAGGAATCACTTGTACGGGCACATCAGCATAGCCTTCAGGAAATTCAAGTACATCTAAATACTGAACGACCGCTTCTCCTTCGAATTCTTCATTTAGGGTAATGAGCACAGGTTCCATCGTTTTGCATTCAAAACAAAATTGGGAACCAAAGTCGATCATCGTGGGTACGCCATAGGCTTGAATTTCCTCCAGATTGACCGTTTTGATTTGTAGTGGATACACTGTATTTTGCGTCGTTTTACGACTTTTATAATCTTGTTTGGCAAAATAGATGCCAACAATCACAAGGAGAATCAAAGTGGGTACTATGATTTTACTTTTTTGCATTGGTTTCATTTTTATTTCCTTTCCAGTACCACTGTTACGATTTCTGGACGATTGTTGATTCGTAGTGGAATGATACTATTGCCAATCCCTCGGCTCACGATCATCGATGTTTTTCCTTTTTCAAAAATCCCTGCATCATAGGTAGGAAAGAATCCTTGATCTGGTGCGACAATGCCGCCCACAAAGGGAATACGAAATTGGCCTCCATGAGCGTGGCCGCTGAAGACGAGGTCGGCACCTGCTTGGACATAGGTGGAGAAGGCTTCTGGTCTATGGGATAAGAGGATAGTAAATGCATCGTGGCGAATTCTACTCAATTCATCCGCAATAATCTCGCTTGAGGACAGATATTCTCCCGCTTCTCCAGCAAAAGCAGGGTCATCCAGTCCGATGATTTGGATTGTTTCTCCGTTTATCGCAATGTCTTCAGCCTCGTTTCTCAGAACTTTCACATCGAGCAATTGCAATTCTTTTTCGAAAGCTGTATACGTAATCCCCACCCAAGCTTCATGATTTCCAGTGACAAAATAACATGGAGCAATTTGCACCGCGTTCTTGATTAATTCCAATGCGACGGCTTTATCCGTATGATTGGAGTCAATTAAATCTCCTGTAAGGACGATGATGTCAGGATTTGCCTTCTGTATTTTATCCAGTAGCTTTTCGTTCTCTTTTCCAAAGTTTGCATTGTGAAAGTCTGAAATTTGGGTGATGCGATATCCATCAAATGCTTTGGGAAGATAATCGCTTTCAATGGTATATTCCGTTGTAGCGATGGTTTTGTTTCCCCAAATGAGCCAAACAATGATGAAGGCGATTACGAGAAACAAAAGACTCCACTTTTTTCTTTTTTTGGTCATGGTATTATCCCAGTGCCACGTCTAAAACCATCATAATCGTAAACCCTACAAGTACGCCCAGCGTAGCCAGTTCTACGGAATGATGGTCATCGTCATTAATTTGTGCTTCAGGAATGAGTTCTTCTGCGACGACGTAAATCATGGCACCTGCGGCAAAAGCTAAGGCAAAGGGAAGGATAGATCGCATTTTCACGACCATCAATGCCCCGATAACCGCAGCGATGGGTTCGACAATACCACTGGCTTGTCCATAGAGAAAAGCTTTCAGTCTGGAGAATCCTTCTCTTCGCAGGGGAATGGAGACTGCAGCACCTTCTGGAAAGTTTTGAAGTCCAATCCCTAAGGCGAGAGCACTGGCACCAGCCAGGCTTGCCGTCGGAAAGTCGTGCCCCACAGCTCCAAAGGCGACACCAACAGCCAATCCTTCAGGAATATTGTGCAAAGTGATGGCTAAGACGAGAAGCACACTCCGTTGCCAGCTCGTTTTAATCCCTTCGGCTTGGTCTTTCTCTTGCCCTAAATGCAAGTGTGGCATAATTTTATCGACAATAAATAAAAAGAGTCCTCCCCCTAAAAAACCAAGGGCTGCCGTTACATAGGGAATTTGTCCCAATTCTTCTGCCAATTCAATAGCAGGTGCCAATAAGGACCAAAAGCTCGCGGCAATCATGACCCCTGCAGCAAAACCAAGCATGGCATTGAGTACGGATTTATTGATTTCTTTAAAGAAAAAAACCATGGCAGACCCTAAGGCTGTTACACCCCAAGTAAAAAGGGTCGCAACAAAAGCCTGCATCACGGGCGATAAGTTATTTATAAATGTAAGCATGTGCAATCACTCCTCTCAATTTTTAATTTCATCAAGATGGTCGGCGTAATACAAAATCGCTTTTTCATTGTTCAATAGATCTTGATGGTTCGTGTGGGCCAGTAAAAGCTTCGTCAAAAGAGAAACTGCCGCATCCACCTCTTCCAAAAGCGATTATACCCTTCTATTTTAAAAGTTTTTCACTGTCCAATTTTCCCGGCAAATGGAGTGTAGAACCCGACGTATAGAAGGAGCCGCCATAATGATTATCCACAAACATGATGGGAGCCATAATCGCTGGGGCTTCTTCAACAGTGGCGTACCAATAAGTAGAGGTCATTTTATCAAAGAAATTGAGAATTTCAGGGTCATCAAAATAATTCTGTAAAAGAGATTTTGCAGGCCGTTTTAAAAAGCGTAGAAACCGAATATAGGGAATGGGATGGCGAAAGAACCCCTTAGCTCCAAGCATGGGGTCCATCTCATTGGGCGTCGTATAGCTTGGATTTTCAATGAGAACGTGGAGATATAACTTTCCCATGTCCTTGTAAAAGAGTCGTAAATTCTCCTTTTGGGTTGGAAACATTGCGGATCAGTTTTCAATAAAAATATCGATATCTTGATTGCATTCCACCCTGTAACCACCAAAATTGACGGCGTATAACAAGCCATGTTTGATTACATCGATGGGTTCTCCCAAACAATTAAAAAAAAACGGTGGGCATTAAAGCCAAAATCGCCAAAACCATAGAGCATAGCCGCTCCCTGGTCGAACGTTACGCCCTTTCGCTTAAAGATTCCACAGGTCCCCCCTGGATCATTGGAGTGGTCAATGACAAGAGTCTCAAATCCACTTTTAGCCAGTAATCTCGCAGTAGAAAGCCCCCGCCAACCCTGCTCCGATGATAATTACTTTCTTTGCCATTTAATTCTCCTTCAGTATGATGTGGATAAGTTGAAGCACCTTATTCTTATGTGTTTCTTCTTTGATCAATGTTGTCCATAATGCCACATACGGCCAAAGAAACAAGTCGACGATTCTCTTGTAGTCATTCCAATGCTCTCGTTCGATTGCATCTACGTTTCGTCTATACCTTAGTGCATACATCCCGCAACGATTATAATTTTCGATTACCTTGCTAATTTCTCGAAAGGTGCTTTCATTCAGTTCATTTTTTGAATTGACCTTTAACACCCACTGGTTGTCGATAAAGAAATTTAGACGTATGTCTTTCTCATCGCACCTTGAGTCGACCTGTCAATGGAATCAGAGATTTGAAATGCATCGCATCGCTCATTCAGAAGGGACTTATCTTCTACGATTTGAGTTTTAATGGAAGAGGGCTGCAGTTGTGTTTTCATAAGTACTTGGACCCTTCTCGTATCGTTAAGGGGCTCAGTT
>CAMDZK010000153.1 GCA_945910665.1 uncultured Peptostreptococcaceae bacterium | reverse complement strand
TAATTCGAGTCCATTGACCAATAACTGCCCATTCTCTAATGAAAAATGAAGGGAAGACAAAAGTGCGCCTAGTTTATTCTCGTCATCCATCGAAACACGATTTTCCTTTGCATGGAGTGCAAGCACGCGATACATGGCTCCAGTATCCAAATGCGTAATCTTTAAACGATCAGCGATGGCTTTGGCGATGGTGCTCTTTCCTGAACCCGCAGGTCCGTCAATTGCTATGCTTTTCATTATATTTCCTCCTCCATCCTACAACCCCAAAATATATGCTCAGGTTCTATTTCTCGATTCGTATGAAGACTGATTTGAATACATTGATCCATTCCCGTCTGATATCGAAATTGCTGCACTGAAAAATAGGGAACGTCAAGGGCTAAGGATTGCATAATTTCAGTCACGGGAAGATCATCCATATCATCTGTGATCGCAAAGACAATCGATGCGATCGCATCAGTTTGAAGATTGTTTTTTTCCATCAACTCATGGACGAGCGCCGTTGTTTGGGAAACGACTGCAGATGTGCCATCCCTTTGAATTGTTCCTTTTAGGACTGTCATTTGATTTCCTCCGACGTATGTTTTGATGCGTGGTGTCCAGCTAAAGCCCCTGTTGACCATGCGATTTGTAAGTTATAGCCACCAGTGTCTGCGTGTAAGTCTAAGATTTCACCACAAAAAAATAAGCCAGGGATGATTTTTGATTCCATCGTTTTTGGATTTACTTCTTTTACACAAACCCCACCTCGTGTGACAACTGCCTCACTAAAACCGCGGTATCCAATTGTTTCTAAGGGAAACTCTTTTAAATGCTTTACGAGAAGCCCACGTTCTACACTGGATAACTGATGCGCCACCTTCTCTTTCGATATGGGTAGGTTTGTAAAGAACCAATCAATCATCGATTTTGGTAGGAGCTTACGAATGATATTTTGCATGGAGCTGTTTGGATGCTCCGCAATTTCACGTTGTATACGTAAGTCGAGAACATCTGTGGTCAAAGCCGGTTTAAAATCTAAAAAGATTTCTTTTGGCAACTCACTTTCAGAAAGCTCCGACGTACATTGTAATACAATGGGTCCAGAAATACCATGGTGCGTGATGAGCATTTCCCCAAAATATTCCTTCTTTTTTTTTCTCACTGGAATATTTAACGAGACATTTCTCAAACTGACACCAGCCACAGAAGCGGGATGATTAGCTACATTGATACCAACAAGAGCAGGTTCTGTTTGTTCTACTGTATGTGAAAAAGTCTTTGCGAAGCGGTAACCGTCCCCTGTGGACCCTGTTGTTGGATAGGATAAACCACCCGTCGCAAGGACAACGGTTTTACTTTGGAAAGCTTCTTCCTGATCTTGCACCCAGAAATTCTCGTCTTTCCATATGGCTTTCACTTCCCGATTTTTCTTGAGGATCACATTTTCTTTTGCCATTGCCTTTTCCAGAGCTGTCATAATGTCAACACTACGATCACTTTCAGGAAAGACGCGATCCCCTCGTTCAATTTTTGTGACAATCCCTTGCGCTTCAATGAGCCGAATGATATCTCGCTCAGTAAAAAATGAATAAGCGCTGTATAAAAACTTTGGATTTCGACGAACGTATTGAAGCTGTTCAACCGCGGGTTTTGCGTTGGTAAAATTGCAGCGCCCTTTTCCTGTGATATATATTTTCTTCCCGATTTTCTCATTTTTTTCTAAGAGAAGGACTTTTTTCTTTTGTTTGGCTGCAAAAATTGCCGCTAGACACCCAGAAGCGCCACCCCCGCAGACGATTACGTCCCATAAACGATTCATATGTGATCCTTTCGTTGTATCAAAAGTGTACTGGGTGCCATTGGATGGTTTCCCTCTTTTTTGAAATGATAAAGATCAATTCCCTTCAATTTCTTGAGGGCATGAATGAGAATCTTTCTTTCACAGTTTTCGTCGTGGCCACCATATACAGTGACAAGCATGGCGCCTCCCTTCCTGAGTTTAGGAATTGCTTTACGTAGGCTTTCAAAGGTGGTTTTCGGATGTGTAATCTTCTCTTTATTGCCCCCTGGTAAATAGCCTAGGTTATAAAGTATACAAGAAAATGATGTATTGATATCTTGGATTCTTTCATGACTCCCATGGATGAGATGTATGTTCGTATTTGGAAATTCCTCACCAATCTGATGACAAGTGAGTATAGCTTCTTCTTGAATATCAAAACCGTAGAGAGTTCCTCCAGGGCCAACTCGTTCTAGTAAATATCGCATATCATAACCGTTTCCAAGCGTCATATCACACACGGTGTCTCCTTGTTTTACAATTTCTTTTACCATCATGTGTGTAAAGAAAAGATGATTAATTTTCATAGAGCATCTTTTTTTCTTGCGTGTTCAATTCGCGAATGGTCCCTACAGGTTGACGACCTAAAAGTATGCCGTCCATCTCTGTACGATGGAGCATGGTAACTCGATAGCCAAGAGATTCCCACATTCTGCGAATTTGTCGATAACGGCCTTCTTCTAAAATAACGCGAACATGGTTTTTGCGAAGAAGAACGACTTTGCAACGTTTTGTTTTTTTTCCATCGAGATACACGCCAGTTGAAAATTTTTGTAAGGCCTCCTGCGTGGGCGGTTGATCCAATTCGACTTCATAGGTCTTTTGTTTTGAAAACGAAGGATGGGTCAAACGATGAACCAAATCGCCATCATTGGTGAGGAGAAGTAAACCAGTAGAATCTTTATCCAGTCTGCCAACGGGTACGACGCGAACGGGTAAATCTTGAATATAGTTAGTTAAAAGTCCTCCCTGTTTTGGGTCTTCTAAACTTACCGTGACCCCCTTTGGTTTATGAAAAGCATATACATATTTTTGTTCTTCTGGTCTAATTTTCTTTCCTTTGTAGCGGACATCATCGGTGGATTCAATTTGTGTGGATAAATCGGTTACAACGTGACCATTGATCGTAATTTCGCCAGCGCGCACCAAATTTTCCGCTTTTCTACGGCTACAAATTCCACACGCTGCAATGTACTGATTAATCCGCATCGTCAACCTCCATCTCTAAGGGTGGCAATTCATCTAAACTTTGCATCGAAAAATGATGCAAAAAAGCATCGGTTGTCTTGTATATATATGGTTTACCGATTGCTTCTAACCGACCAGCCTCTTTAATGAACCCACGAGACAGGAGCGTATCAAATACACTTGTAGACTGAACGCCTCGTATTCGCTCTACTTCTAATCGAGTAATGGGTTGCTTATACGCGATGATTGCGAGCACTTCCATTGCTTGTTGACTGAGGGATTTCTGCGTTTTTTGTGGGATTAAATCCGATAAAAGCGAATACATTTTTGGATGGGTTTCCAACACATACGTATCTCCATACCGAGAAAAGAGAATGCCGGAGTGACTGATATTATATTTTTCTGAGAGGGCACTTTCAATCGCTCGCCATTCAATCGTAGTGATGGACAAAATCGATAGAATTTCTGATTCTGTGATTCCATCGGAATGAATGTACAATAACGCCTCTGCTTCTTGCTGCTTACGCATGGACGACCTCCTCATTCAACTGTAAAAGGAACATCTTCTCTTTCTTTA
>CAMDZK010000152.1 GCA_945910665.1 uncultured Peptostreptococcaceae bacterium | reverse complement strand
TTGACTAATGGCCTTTGTCAGGCCAATGAGCCCAGCCTTACTTGCTGCGTAATTCGCTTGGCCTT
This sequence comes from uncultured Peptostreptococcaceae bacterium, assembly GCA_945910665.1. Taxonomy (GTDB): domain Bacteria; phylum Bacillota; class Clostridia; order Tissierellales; family Peptoniphilaceae; genus JAAYQA01. Next base: position 3,575 of record CAMDZK010000152.1, on the reverse strand, counting down.
TATTTCCCGTAATTCCGACAACGGAAGAAATAGTAATGATTTTTCCCGCCCGCTGTTTTGCCATAATTGGATACACGTGTTTGATGACAGAAAAAGCGCCCTTTAAGTTCACATCGATGACCGCATCAAAATCTTCTTCTTTCATAGCAAGAGTCAATTTATCTTTTGTAATGCCCGCATTGTTCACGAGCACATCAATCGATCCAAATTGATCGTGGATTGTATCGATGACGGTTTTCACTTCATGAAAATTCGTAATGTCACAAACCATCGTATGAATCGGATCCATCGATACCTCTTGGGAACCGGTGTGCAAGGCGATGACAGTAGCACCTTCCTTGTTAAACGCTTCAGAAATTGCTTTTCCGATCCCTCTTGTACCACCGGTTACTACGCATACGCGGTTTTCTAATTGTTTCATTTTTCTTCTCCTAAGGTTTCTACGACTTCTTCTAAAGTTTCCATCGAAGAGACGCGATACACTTCATAGTCACCTGTGGGTAAAATGCGCTTTACTAAATTTGATAATGTCTTTCCATTGCCCACTTCAATAAAAGTACGCACGCCGTCTGCATAAGCATTTCGAACCATCTCTTCAAAATGAACGGGATTGGATACTTGTGCGACAATATTCTCTTGCACCTGTTGCAAATCTCCTTCGTGCAGCTTCCCAGTCCGATTACTCATGGCAGGTGTTTTAGGACTTTGTAGATGATGTGTTTTAAAAAATTCTGAAAGTTTCTCTTCCGCTGATGCCATATAGGGAGAATGAAAAGCGCCTTGAACAGCCAAGTAAATTGCCTTTCCTTCCCCTAAATCTTCAACAAAAGCATCTAAATCTTCTTTTTTCCCAGAAAGCACCGTCTGCAGTGGCGAGTTCAGATTGGCCAAATACACAGTTGGATGATTTTTTCTCACTTCTTCGATGCGTTCTAAGGGGACTTGGTTAATGCCAACCATCGCCCCTACTCCTGCTTCCTTCATCGCTTCTGTACGAACTCGAATGAACGACAAGGCATCTTCCAAAGAAAGATATCCGCAGTATCCTAGAGCCACGATTTCACCGAGGGAAAAGCCCAACACCATGTCCGGTTGAATGCCTCTCTCTTCGAGCATGTTGGCTAGGCAATAGGTGACTGCATATATTGCATAGGCAACATCCTGTTCAAAATGCTCTTCGTCTTTTAAAAGTTCCCCGATGGGAATCCCCGCTTCTTCCATGGCATGAAAAAACGGTGACTCCAACAAATCCTGTCCCATACCCATACGTTGACTCCCTTGACCGGGGAATAAAAAGGCTATTTTTCCCATGATGCGACAATTCCAATTTGTTTTTGTAAGTCATTCATCATGTCTGCAATAATTTCTTTGCAAGTCTCTTCTTTTGTGACGAGGCCTGCACTAATTCCCGTCATAAAGCAACCTTCTTCCAGATTGCCATCAAGCACCGCTTTTCTCAAAGCACCAACACCAAGTTGTTCAATCTCTTCTAGGGTCACGTTGGGATTATATTCGTTCTCAGCATAATTTCTTGTAAAGTCAGATTTCAAAGCGCGGACGGGATGTCCAGTACGATTTCCCGTCACGATCGTCTCGCGGTCATTCGCCTTTAATACTTTTTCTTTGTAATTTTGATGAATGGTACATTCCTCCGCCACTAAAAATCGTGTGCCCATTTGAATGCCAGAAGCACCTAAAGCAAGGGCCGCTAAAAAGCCTCTGCCGTCTGCAATCCCACCGGCTGCAACCACAGGAATCTTCACAGCATCTGTGACCATAGGAAGAAGTGTCATCGTCGTTGATGGTCCAATATGGCCGCCTGCTTCCATTCCTTCGGCGATGACTGCTGAAGCGCCTCTTTTTTCCATCATTTTTGCATGGGCCACCGAAGCGATCACAGGGATTACTTTGATCCCATGGGCCAACCAATCTTTCATATACGCACTGGGGTTTCCGGCGCCCGTCGTGACAATGGGGACCTTTTCTTCCATGACAACTTTTGCCACTTCATCTTTAAAGGGGCTCATAAGCATAATATTTACTGCAAAAGGTTTATCGGTTTTTTCTCTGAGCTTTTGAATTTCTGCCCGCAGCTGTTCCCCATTGGAGTTCATAGCGGCAATCGTACCAAGCCCTCCAGCTTCACTCACGCCTGCGGCTAAGCTCGCGTTTGCAACCCAAGCCATGCCCCCTTGAAAAATGGGAGCCTCAATACCAAGAAGAGAGCAGAGCTCTCTCATTTTCTCATTCATTAGGCTTTCTCAATATGGCGTACCACGTCGCCTACGGTTTTTAATTCTTCGTCAATTTCAACAGAAATTCCCATCTCTTCTTCAATTTGCATGATGAGCTCTACCATATCCAAAGAATCTAAGTCTAACTCTTCAAAAGTGGTTGTTTCTTGAATCTCTTCTGTGGGCATTTCCTTATATTCTGCGATTACTTTTTGTACTTTTTCAAACATTTTATTTCTCCTTTTTCCATTCTAAACAAATTGCTCCAGCTGAAAGTCCGCCACCAAAGGCGACGAGAATCAGCTTCATTCCTTTTTTTAATGCGCCCTCCTGGTACAAGTCATCGAGTACCATCGGGATGCTTCCCGCGGAAGTATTTCCCCGATAGGCGATGCGCGTGATTATTTGGTTGTCCCTAATGTTCAAACGCTTTGCTGCGCCTTCAATAATTCTGGCATTCGCTTGATGGGGGATAATCAAATCAATGTCTTCCAACATGGAGTTCGCTTTTTTACAAACAGCTTTTACTTCTTCAACCATGACAGTAACGGCGTATTTATAAACTTCTTTCCCATTCATGGACACAACGTGTTTTTCATTGTTTGGAATATTCAGAACGTCGATATTCGGTTGGCTCGAATAATGAGAAGCGAGAAGTCCATTTCCTTTTTTCATGACGACTGCCCCACCCCCATCGCCAAACAAAACACAAGTTCTTCGATCGGAGAAGTCCATGTATTTCGACATAAATTCCATCCCGACGACGAGAATGTATCCATCCAATCCCTGTAAAAACTTTCCTTCTGCCAAATCTAATGCATAGAGAAAACCTGAACAGGCCGCATTTACATCGATGGCAGGACAGGAAATCCCTAAATCCAAAGCTAACACCGATGCTTGGGATGGAGTAAAATAGTCCCCTCCAATCGTCGCAAAAATGATGTACGAAATTTCAGACGCTTGGATATTTGCATCATAAATGGCAATTTGTGCGGCATGCAAGGCATGTTCCCGCATCGTTTCGCCTTTTGCAATTCGGCGTTCTAAAATTCCCGTACGCTCGCGGATCCAAGCAGAAGATGTATCCACCATTTCTTCCATCTTTTCGTTAGTTACAATTGTTTTCGGTTCACTCTTCCCGATTCCTATAATTTCATAAGCCATAATGGTCCTTTCTCCTAAATGAGAAAAACTCTCATTTATTTAGTTTGACAATCTAATTATATTGCATTATTTTCAGATGTCAACCCAAAATTTTGTAGCAGCCTGAAAAGAATAAAAAAATAAGAGCTCTCCCCAATGGAGATGCTCTTATTTCGCAAATTTCGAAGACGCAAGGCT
>CAMDZK010000151.1 GCA_945910665.1 uncultured Peptostreptococcaceae bacterium | reverse complement strand
TAATATCCAAAAGGCGGACACGCCCAGTTGTTGTCCTTGCACTTTTGGACTGAGTAAATTGCTTTCCAATTGTTGTCCAATCAAAATGACAATGATAAAAATAAATCCTTGTGTAGGGTTGGATAAGAAGATGATAAGAACCACAGGAATGGAACCAATCCATGGCCCTACAATGGGGATCAAGTCCGTAACAAATAGGATAAACGCTAGTAAGAATGGATACGGTGTTCTCATGATGAGCATGACCACAAAGAAGAACGATGCCAAAATGAAGGCGATGAGAACTTGTCCTTTAATATATTGTCGCATCAGTTCATCCATTTTGTGAACGAGATGGTTGATGCGTTCTGCTCGTTCAATGGGAAAGGTTGCAAAAAGAACTTTGTTGATAATGGCGCCATACTTTTCTTTTTCCAAAAGGAAATAAATGGACAAAACAAAGCCCAAAAATGCATTGACAATATTTGTAAACACGCCCATTAACCAATTTCCTATGACTGGAAGACCACCGGTAAAGAATCGATTTACCCATTCGACTGCCGTGTCCCACTGCTGGGTTAAATAATGCACGACTTCCTCAGGAATGGTAATATCTTGTAGTTTTGTTTGAATGTCTTGCGATGTTTTTTGAATCGTAGCTGGAAGTGTAGTTGCTAACCCTTGTACGCTTTCGACAAGCCTTGGAAGGAGCATCCACATAAAGAACACGACGAACAAAATAAAGACTAAATACGCCAGTAACAGAGACAATGCTCTCTTTCTTTTTGGTGGGATTGTAGAAAAACGAGGCTTTCCAAACAGCCGTTTCTCAAAGGTGCGCAATAAAATATTTACGACATAACCGATGACCAGCGCAAAAATCAGGGGTGACAAGAGCATATTAATGGATCCCAAGCGCACGGATTCTGTTGTAAACCCTTCTGTCAAACGGAAAAAGAGAATGCCAACGAGTATGACAAAAATTGCGTAGATGGCAATCGTCAAGTATTTTTTATTCCATTTAATTTTCATGGTTCGTCTCCGTTATTTTTTCTAGGATGTCTCCAATGTCATCATGAAAAACAGCATTTGCCATGGAGTCCATTTGGGTTACTTGTTTATTAATTAAGATTAGCCTGTTGCCTCGATAATATTGTAATAATCCGGCTGCGGGATACACGACTAAAGATGTCCCTGCAACAATCATTACATCGGCTTGGCGCACTTGGCGTATCGCTTCTTCAAACACTCCTTGGGGCAGCATTTCTTCGTATAAAACCACATCGGGGCGTACAAAGCCACAGCATTCATCACAAGTTGCACTTTTTTCAAAGGCAAGGGCATACTCCAAAGGGAACTTTTTCCCACAATCCACGCAGTAGTGGTCCACCATGTTTCCATGGATTTCTAACACATTTTTCGAACCGGCCTTCTGGTGTAATCCATCGATGTTTTGCGTAATAATCGCCTGTAAAACCCCTTTTTCTTCTAGCTCTGTGAGAATGTAGTGAAGCTTGTTTGGCTCTTTATCTGGAAAAACATACTCTTTTTTATAGGATTTTGAAAATCCATCTGGATCTTGCTTTAAGTAGGTGTGACTTAGGATAAATTCTGGAGGGAGCTTGTCTTCACGTTCTTTATGGTAAACGCCATTTTCGGAGCGAAAATCTGGAATTCCACTCGCCGTCGATGTACCCGCGCCACCAAAAAATACGAGATGTTTCGCATCATCCATCCACTTTTTTACTTCTTTGATTTTGTCCATCCTCCCACTCCTTTCTCAGTAAACGGTATACGCGCAAATCGTGAAAACCATCGTCTAGTTCATGGGCTTCTTTCAGTGTCGCTTCGTGAATAAAACCTGCACGTTCGGCCACATTCGCGCTAGCAATGTTTTTATCAGCACATCGAATCTCCATGCGATGCATGGCGTAATGGGTAAACCCGATTTCCACAAGATGTTCGACGACTTTCGTCATAATCCCTCGCCCCCGTGCATCGGTTCCAAGCCAATAGCCAATTTCTGCTGTCTTGCTCTCTTTTACAGTCAATCCGCAGGCTCCAATGGGGACAGCATCATCGTATAGCATTCGTTCAAATCCCTTTTCAATGGGCATTTGGCGCCAGCGTTCAAAGACTTTTTTCTGTCCTTCAAAGTGAAAATGATTCATAAAGGGTAGCCATGGGAGCAATGCATCCTTATTTTTTAAGATATAGGTTGATACGGCCCATTCCGCTTCTTCTCGCGGCAAACCCAAACAAATGTGGTCATCAATGCAGAGAATTTTCTCCATCATAGAATAGGAATACATTGTTCTCCCCTTCCTCGTATACGCAATATGCTTCCTGTAGATTTTCATCTAAAAGCATACGTAAATAATCATCCATAAATTCTGCTTTTCCATCAGCCTCAAGAAACGCGTCCCATTCCATCCATTGCAAGGCGCCTTCCTTGGTTTCTTGTAACAGCGTACCGGTAAAATCATCGGTTTTATAGAGAAAGACGACTTCTCTCCGATCTGAAAATTCCCATTGTAAGATGCCGCAAAATGTAATTTTTCCTAATACTAATCCCGTTTCTTCGAACACCTCGCGTCTGACCGCTGCATCAAAGCTTTCTCCGGGTTCTACCTTTCCGCCCGGAAAAGTAAGACCTTCCCATCCGTATTTCTTCGGTTTATCTTGAACAAGCACCTTCGTGCCCTGTCGTATCATACAAAAGTTCATGAGTTTCATGCCTAATCCTCCAACTACAATATACCCATTCTACCCTTTATGACAAAAGAAAACGAGCGGGTACCGCTCGCTTCCCATTATTTATTGTTTGTCAGTTCAATTTGTACAACTTGGTCGTTTAGTGTAGTTTCTTCTGCATCCAAAGCATCTACACGAAGAAGTTCAGTCGTAAGAGTTTCTTCTTTGATGAATTCTTGATGCGTTTCCAAAGCTTTTGCCAATTCATCTGTTGCCACAAATCGAGTGGTGATTGTATCGGCCACTTCGAAGTCATTGGATTTACGCAGCTTCTGTACTTTAGAAATGAACTCTCTCGCATACCCTTCTTGGATGAGTTCTTCATTTAAATGCGTATCTAAAAGAACGAAGATATTATCTTCCATGGCGATGTTAAACCCTTCTTTTGCATTGATTTTCACATCCACATATTCTCGTTCAATCACAACATCTTCCCCATCTAACTGCATGGTGATACGGCCTTCTTTTGCCAATTCATCCAGGAATTCTTTGGGTTGTGCTTCATTTAAAGCCAATTGAAACGCGCGAATTTTCTTACCGAGGACACTTCCTGCTGCTTTAAAATCTGGCTTTAAAGAGTAGTCCATGTAGGTGGATAAATCTTTTGCGTAAGTGACTTCTTTAATGTTTAATTCTTCTTCAAGCAATCCATTTAAATCCGAAAGCATCTCTTCGTACTTTCCATCGACGACAATTGCAGACAGAGGTTGACGCACTTTGATTTTTGCCTCTTCACGCGATGCGCGTCCTAAGGTGACCATCGTGCGAACCGTCTCCATTTTTTCTTCGAGTTTCTCGTCAATGGCAGCTTCATCTGCCTCTGGGAGATACGCTAAATGGACAGATTCTTCATCCGTTAATACAAGGTAGATTTCTTCTGCAATAAAGGGAGTAATCGGAGCGACAAGTAAAGAAA
>CAMDZK010000150.1 GCA_945910665.1 uncultured Peptostreptococcaceae bacterium | reverse complement strand
ACAAGGCGGCTACTATCGCGAACTGTATATGAAACAGCAATTAGAACAGAAGGTGAACGCATAATGGATCAAATGAAAGCCAATAAAAAAACGAGAGACTCTTCCCTCGTCAGAAGACTTGTCGCCTATGCGAAGCCCTATTGGAAGATGATTATCGTCATCGCCATCCTCATGCTGTTGTCTACTTTCTTCGAATTATTGCGCCCGTATGTGTTAAAAATTGCGATCGATGACCACATTAACGGAATTATGAAACCCATGGTCGTCACCCAAACCCATACCCCAGATTCTGTCACTTGGAACGACATGTACTTTACAAGAGACTCAGAAACAACAGGGATTGGTACGGCTCATATTAAACAAGAAGGCGAAGAGATGCACCTGTATTACGATACGGGAGCGGGCGAACAAATGCATGTCCTAACGCCCCAAGAAATTAGCGCCTTTCGTATGGACGACCAGCGCGGGCTGTGGATCTTAGGGCTTCTCTTTTTAGCCGCGACCATCATGCAGTTTTTTGCAAACTACCTTCAAGTCTTATGGTTAAATAAAACGGGACAAAACATCATCTATACGATCAGACAACAGACCTTTGGTCACATTGTCACAAGAAACTTAAGTTTCTTTGACCGCATCCAAAGTGGACGATTGGTCACCCGCGTCACCAACGACACGGAAAACCTCAATGAAATGTACACCTCTGTTTTGTTGAACTTAATCAAAGACATTTTAGTGATTATCGGGATTGTCATCGTCATGCTTTCCCTAAATACAAAACTAGCCCTCATATCTCTCAGTTTGACACCACTGATTTTCATCCTAGCGATTTTCTTCCGGAAGAAAATCCGCGACAATTATCGTCGTTCGAAGGCGCAATTGTCCGCGTTAAACGGATATTTGGCAGAAAACATTGCAGGGATTGTTACGACCAAAATATTCTCAAAAGAACAAAAGCAATTTGATCGATTTGACGAACAAAACGAAAATTACTATCAAATTGCACGAGAAGAAGTCATACTCTTCTCCATCTTTAGACCGAGCATTGAAATGATTCGCTCCTTGGGAATCGCCCTTCTTATTTGGGTCGGTGCACAAAATGTAGCCGGCGGTATTTTAGAATTCGGTGTACTATATGCGTTCATCGACTATATGCAACGCTTTTTCGAACCGATTTTAGATTTAACAGAGCAGTACAATGTCTTGCAATCCGCTATGGCATCCAGTGAACGAATTTTTGAAGTCTTGGATAATGAAAATGCGATTGAAAATAAACCAAAGGTTGCTTTGGGAACGGAAATCAAAGGGCGCATCGAATTTGAAAATGTGTGGTTTTCCTATGTGGAAGACAACTGGGTGTTAAAAGATGTAAGTTTTGTCATCGAACCAGGTGAAACCGTCGCCTTTGTCGGTGCCACAGGAGCTGGTAAGACATCCATTATCAACCTCATTAACCGTTCCTATGATATTCAAAAAGGACGCATCTTATTAGACGGTGTGGACATTAGAGACTACGACCTTCACGAACTGCGAAAACAAATTGGTATCGTCTTACAAGATATTTTCTTATTCACAGGAACGATTAAAGATAACATCAATGTTGGAAAACAAGATGCCACAGACGAAGAAATTGAAGAAGTGGCCCGCTACGTGAATGCCCATCCGTTCATCGAGCGCCTTCCTGATAAATACAATGAAAAAGTCACAGAACGAGGATCGACTCTATCCACAGGCGAGCGCCAACTATTGGCCTTTGCAAGAACTTTGTTGGCAGACCCAACTGTATTGATTTTAGATGAAGCGACCTCATCCATCGACACCCACACAGAAGAAATGATCCAAGATGCCTTGGAAAAACTATCCAGGGATAGAACAACCATCGCCATTGCCCACAGACTCTCCACCATTCAAAATTCGGATAAAATTTTTGTCCTCGCCCATGGGGAAATTGTGGAATCTGGAAATCATGAATCTTTATTAGAGCAAAATGGTCTCTACTCAATTCTTCACAGACTCCAATTACAGGAGGTCGAATAATGTACGACACCCATATGCACACGCACTTCTCCCCGGATAGTCGCACAAAACCGCAAGATATGGTCGAAGCTGCGATACAACAAGGACTCGACGGCATCTGCATCACAGACCATGTTGAAATTCAAGTCTATGAACCGCCCATCGATGAAGTATTTTCTGCCAAAGAGTATTTTGAGCAATTGCAACAATTAAAGAGGAAAGAATTGGATGTGCTCATCGGGGCAGAAGTTGGGCTGCAGCCCCATGTTTTGCCTCTGTGCAGTGCATTTACGAAGGAAATGCCATATGATTTTATCATTGGAAGCATTCACTTAGCTGGCAAAAAGGACGTCTATGACCTCTGCCAAACAAAAGACCCCAAGGACGTACTTGACCTGTATTATGACGATATGGAAAAGTGTATGGAACAGTATGATGATTTCGACACCCTGGCCCATATCGACTATGTGCACCGGTATTTTCCAGTAGGAACCATCCTCCCTCCCTTCTCCTACTATGAAGAGAAAGTAAAACGAATCTTGAAGATCCTCATCGAAAAACAAAAATCACTAGAAATCAATACGGGAGGCCTGAGAAAAAGCACGCACATTCACCATCCAAAAACACAAACCTTAACTCTGTATAAGAAGCTCGGAGGAAAATTGATTACCATCGGATCCGACGCTCATACACCCAACTACGTAGCATTCGCCTTCAAAGAGGAAATGAAGTATGCAAAAGACCACGGGTTTACAGAAATACAAGTGTATAAACAACGTAAAAAAGTCCCAATCCGCATCTAGCGCATTGGGACTTTTATTGCCAATGTGGCATCTTTGAGCAGTAAACGATAAATGAATAACCTTCGTATGTGAAGGTGGGTTTGTTGTCTCGACCATCTGACGTCCACTCGAAGGAGGCATGCCATCAGGCAAAGAACAGTCACAATCCCCTATAAACTGTGTAGGTTTCATTTAAAAGAGTCTACCTATCTCAAAGACAACTTTATTATAACATACGAAGGTGCAAGTATGCAAATTAAAGCGTTGGTGGGATAACGCAGTCGCGAAGCGACAATGCGATTCACCTGATGACGAGTGAAATTGGCTTCGCCAATGCATTTACATGCTACGCATGTAATGAATTCTACTTCGCAAATCAATGGTTCCATTTGCCCGCTCTTTACCAGGGTAACTTGGGCTCAGATTCAGATTCAAACGATATTCTCAATCGATAACAAAGCCTCCCTTTGAAGTTAACATGATTTTATGAAAGTATAAAAGCTCTCAACGAATAAATGCCGTTTATCAACGGACAAAGCCCTCCTTTGAAGCCCTAGCAAGGATTTTCGAGGAAAACCTTAGCAGGTCTCATGCAACACTTTCCCAATGTGCTCCAACAGGTTGGTTGAAAGTGACTGCTGTTAAAGAAGGGCTTCGGTGTCAAGAAGCGACAGCGTAAGGGAGGATTACTGCTATGCCAATGAAGCTTCAGATAACCGTAGAGTAAAACAATGGAATCCATCCTATCCTTTAAAAACTTAACACTTATCACGCACCGTAAGCGTGCATCTCGGTTCAAGGAACCGCATCTCTCCAACCGCTGGCGTCACACAGCGATAGCGGTATCACTCCAGTAACTTA
>CAMDZK010000149.1 GCA_945910665.1 uncultured Peptostreptococcaceae bacterium | reverse complement strand
GACGAGCGTAACAAGTCAATTCACTACACGCGCAGCGTGTAAATTTCCAGACCTGACCGCTTCGCACATGAAGAATGGGAGAAATTTCTCCTGCGGGTATATATTCCTAGATTGGATGTGATACACATGAAAACCCTAAAACGTGCACTCCTTGCTATAAGTATCTTGGTCATTATCGTATTTGGTCTCTTTTTATTTAATGAGACAACGGATTTTGTGGCGCGGATGCATACGATTAGCCCCCAGGCCGGACAGATTTCATTGATTGTGCTGCTTGTGATTTATGCGATTTTGCTTTTAATTCCTATTGTGGCTCTTTTTCGTTATAAAAAGCTTCCAGAATATCCAGAAACAACCGAAGGGCCAGAATATGACGCGTATGTACTGCAAGTGAAGGAAAACTTAGAGAGGAATAAACTCGTACGAAACGAAGTAGAGGCATCCGCTATGAACGAATCTTCCGAAGAGTTTATAGGGAGAAGTTATGCGGCTCTTTTACCGGCTGCCAATGCCGTGATTAAAAAAGAGGCGAGCTCAGTGTTTGTGACGACGGCAGTTTCACAAAATGGAGCGCTGGATGGGCTATTTGTCTTGGTGAGTTTGAGCAAATTGATTTACCGGCTTCTTCGCATGTATGAAGTACGGCCAAGTATTCGGCGAATCATTCAATTGTATTCAAACGTCTTTGGGACGGTTTTATTGGCGCGGACGATTGAGGATATGGATTTGATTGAAGATCAGATTGAACCCCTTTTAGCAACAGTTTTAGGGGGTTCTGTGGTGAGTCTTGTTCCTGGAGCTCAGTCTGTGACAAATATGATTGTCAGCTCCGTGACAGAAGGTGCGATTAATGCCCTTTTGACTCTTCGCGTCGGTGCGATTACAAGAAGATATTTGACTTCTGTCACGAAACCGGAGAAAAATATTGTCCGTCGGCAAGCGTCACTGGAAGCTGCGGCGTTGTTGGGAAGTATTATTAAAGACAACGGAATTGCTGTGGTCAAAGCTTTTGGAAAAGCGACGAAACAAGCGACGAAAACAACACTCGGTTTATAAACCAAATCCCCCAACGTTGGGGGATTTTTACATGTCGATCCCACAAAAAAGAGAGAGCGCTTATTAGCGCATCCCCCTTTTTCTAGAGAACTTCTATTTGTTTAATGCAGGATAGCGTAGACGTTTTCCAATTTCCCCTGTGATGAGTGGAAGAGCTGCCGCTGGAAGAATGACTGCCCAGTGGCCAAGGCCTAATGTCACTACATGGAATAAGTTTTGCATAAATGGAACGTAGAGGACTACGAGCATCAATGCAAAGGAAAGCAGGGTGGCGTAGAATAATGTTTTATTGGAGAATACGCCAATTTTTGCCAATGTATAGTGCTCGCTACGGGCTGAATAGCTGCGGAGTAATTCTGCAAAAATCAGTGCAGCAAAAGCCATTGTACGAGCGCCGTCCAAATTATTTGGGAAGGCAACTTTTAATCCGTACAAGTAGACACCGACAACGGCAACACATAGTGCTAAGGATTGTAAAATAATCCCCGTACGCATTTGTTTTGTGATAATCGGTTCGTCTGGATGACGTGGTGATTGATTCATAATGTCCGCTTCACCAGGTTCTACACCAAGGGCTAACGCTGGGAAGGAGTCAGTTACTAAGTTTAACCAGAGAAGTTGAATTGGTAATAGAGGCACTGGTAAGTTCATCAAAATGGATACGAGTACGACTAAAATTTCTCCGATATTACAAGACAACAAGAAGAATACGAATTTTTTAATGTTTGAGTAAATAATCCGTCCTTCTTTAACAGCAGATACGATCGATGCAAAGTTGTCATCGGTTAAGATAACATCGGCTGTATTTTTTGCAACGTCGGTTCCAGTAATTCCCATACTAATCCCGATATCCGCACGTTTGATAGCCAAGGCGTCGTTGACACCGTCTCCAGTCATTGCGGCAATTTCACCGTTTTGTTTTAAAGCATTGACGATGGCGACTTTATGGTCAGGGCTTACACGAGCGTAGACGCGTTTGTGCTTTACGAGTTCGCGCATTTCCTCTTCAGAAAGATCATTTAAATCTTTCCCCATAATAGATTCTTCTTCGTGTTCAGCCATACCTAATTGTTTTGCAATGGCAAAGGCTGTATCTTTGTAGTCCCCTGTAATCATAACAGGGATAATGCCTGCTTTTTTACAAAGGGCGATGGCTTCTTTTGCTTCTTGTCTTGGTGGGTCAATCATTCCTGTAAGACCAACAAAAGTCATATCGGTTTCAATTTCTTCAGGAGTTGGTTTTTCAGGCGTTTGATCGAAATCACGCATAGCAAAAGCCAATACGCGAAGAGCGGAACGAGCAAATTTTGAGTTATACTCTTCAATTTCTTTGCGGTCTGTTTCGGTCATTTCGACGCGTTTTCCATCTTTTAAGAGATAATTACACTGACTTAAGATGATATCAGGTGCCCCTTTCGTAAAGGCAACTACTTTTCCGTCCACGTATCCTTCATGGAAGGTTGTCATCATTTTACGAGCAGAGTCAAAAGGAAGCTCTTGAACACGTGGGTATTCGCCCGCATGGTCTTTTGAAACAATTCCTTTTTTATTGGCGAGTGTGATTAATGCCCCTTCCGTTGGGTCACCCATGACGCGGTATTGACCCTCTTGTTCTGAAATGGTGGCATCGTTGGTTAAATTCGCAATGGATAATAAGGTGTAAAGGCCTGGGAACTCTTCGTCGTTTAGTTTATTTTCGTTATATAAGAATTCGCCTTCTGGGGAATATCCAGTTCCTGTGACATCAATTTCTTTTCCGTCCACAAATACTTTTGTGACGGTCATTTCGTTTTGCGTTAACGTACCGGTTTTATCCGAGCAAATGACTGTCGTTGTTCCTAATGTTTCTACGGCGAGAAGCTTTTTAACAATGGCATTTCGTTCTGCCATACGACCCATCCCGAGGGATAATACGACGGTGACGATGGCTGGCAATCCTTCTGGAATCGCAGCAACGGCCAAGGCAATAGCTGTCATAAACATTTCCAGTGGAGAGTTTCCGTAAAGAAGCCCTACACCAAAGACGATCGCACAGACGACAAGAACGATAATTCCAAGCATTTTACCAAGCTCAGCCAATTTCTTTTGTAATGGCGTGAGTTCATCTTGGTAGGATGAAAGTGTCGTTGCGATTTTTCCGATTTCTGTATCGTGTCCCGTTTCTACAGCAACCCCTAATCCACGTCCATAGGAGACGATGGTAGACGTATAGGCCATATTTGTACGGTCCCCAATTTCTTGTTCTTCTGGGTATTCGTCCATCGCATCTTTTTCAACGGGGACGGATTCTCCTGTGAGAGAAGATTCGTCGATTTTTAAATTTGAACTTTCCAGTAAGCGTAAATCAGCGGGGACGATATCGCCTGTTTCTAAGACGACGATGTCTCCAGGAACGATTTGTGTCGATGGAAGCACCACGCTTTTCCCATCGCGAATCACTTTCGCCTCTGGAGAAGCCATCTTCTTCAAAGCCTCTAACGCTTTTTCCGCTTTCCCTTCCTGATAAAGCCCTAAGAGCGCATTGACGATAACGATGGCGATGATAATGATTGCATCCGCCACCTCACCGACAAAGGCCGACACGAGCGCGTCTGCGATTAAGATAAGTATAAG
>CAMDZK010000148.1 GCA_945910665.1 uncultured Peptostreptococcaceae bacterium | reverse complement strand
TCTTTCTTCCTGTCAATTTTAGGAGTTACGGCAATTATCGAATTTGCAGTCCCTGTACTGACCATTGTCTATCCTCCAGTCATCACACTTATTTTATTAAATCTCATTGGAGGCAGAGCGACAGATCCTTCTGTGATGCGCGGGGGTGTATTTGGGGCTCTCATCATTTCCCTGATTGAAGTATTTTCATCCATTTTTGGATTCAATAACTTTGCTGCAGGTCTTCCATTTGCAAGCCAAGGATTCGGATGGATTACTGGGGCGATCATAGGGATCATCATTGGCTTAATTTTAGATATGATTAGAGACCGAAACTAAAAAAAGTTGAGACCGCGTGTTCTCAACTTTTTAGTTTTTTAATTCTTTGCGTAGGCCGCAGCGATTTGCGCTCCGACTTTTGCGTTGTTATAAACAAGGGCGATATTTGCCTCCAAGCTCTTTCCTTCGGTTGCTTCAACAATATGACTTAAGAGATACGGTGTAATTTCTTTCCCAGAAACGCCTTCTTCATTCATTTGATCAATCGCTTTCGCAATGATTTCTTCCATTTTGTCTGCAGGTAGTGCATCTTCTTCAGGAATTGGGTTTGCAACAAGAGTTCCTCCCCCCAAAGCAAGACCGTGTTTTGCTTGTAAAAGATCAGCGACTTCTTCTGGTGTGTTTAAGGTAATTGGAACAGAGATCCCACTCGATACAGAATAGAAAGCAGGTAAAGTTTTTGTGCCATACCCAATGACTGGCACACCTTTTGTTTCCAAATACTCCATTGTACGAGGAAGGTCTAAGATTGCTTTTGCGCCAGCGCAAATAACACAAACATCTGTTTGAGCAAGCTCATCTAAATCAGCTGAAACATCCATAGCAGTTTCATATCCTCTGTGTACTCCACCGATACCACCGGTGACAAAGAAACGAATACCAGCAAGCTCTGCGCAAATCATCGTCCCTGCGACTGTCACTGCACCAAGTTTTTTCTGTGCTAAGCAATACGCCATATCACGGCGAGAAACTTTTAAAACATCTTTTGCTGTCGCAAAAATTTCTAATTCTTCTTGATTCAATCCAATTTTAATTATTCCATCCATAAGAGCGATCGTCGCTGGAATCGCTCCATTTTCACGGATGATTTCTTCTGTGCGAAGCGCCATTTCCATATTTTTTGGATAGGGCATTCCATGAGAAAGAATCGTTGATTCCAGCGCTACAACTGGTTTTCCTTGCGCGAGAGCTTCTTGAATTTCTGGTTTAATGTCGAGATATTGATTGTTCATATTCTTTTACTTCCTCCTCTAATTTTTGTTTTACGAGTTCTTTTCGAACTGAATGTTCACTCTGAATGGTGTAGCGGGCGTTAATGATTCCATACTGCACAGAATCTTCTAAACTTTTCCCCTCTGTTAGACCGTACACAATGCCACTGGACAGAGCATCGCCTGCACCCGTGACATCCACTATCTCAGGACGTTTGAGAGCTGGAACATCTGTCATTCCAATTCCGTTTTTGTCACCATAGGTAACAGGCTCACTGCCTGCTGTAATGACGACATGTTCAATTCCCTTATCGAGAAAGCACTGTACATGGTCCCCACAGCTTTCTGTGTGACCAAAATAGGTATTTGCTTCTAGATGGTTTACGATGACTGCATGGACACCTTCTAGATGCTGTGGTACCCGACTCATCTTTTCGTCTGATACGCCAATAATCACAAGTTTTTTATCGTGCTCGTTTGATAATTCTATCAGTGCTTCCATCGCACTTTTTTCCACATTACAATCGACGACAATCCATTCTGATTGAAGAATGTGAACCTTATGGGTGTAGATCCATTTCCGATCCATCCGCTCGCAGATGCGCATATCTGAAAAGCCCGTATACAATTCTCCCTCGTGGTCCAAAATCGCAATGTAATGACCTGTCACCGCATCTTCAACAATCTCCGAATAATCCACATGGACCCATGGTTTGAGTTCACGGAGCATCCGTTGTCCTTGCGGGTCATCGCCTACCAGAGTAATAAAGGATGTGAGAACTCCCATACGTCCTAAATTTTCGCAGACATTGCGCATAACGCCGCCAAAGGTCATCTCCAAGATGCCAGAATTTGAAGAGGCTAAGTCGATTCCTTTAACCGCTTTCATTTTCATATCTTGATTGGCCCCACCAATGCAGAGCACGCGACCCGCATGATTTGGCACATACGCTCTGCCGAGTAAAAAGCCCTTTTCGATAAGTCCTGAAAGTAAATTGGCCGTCGCTGAACGTGATAGGTGGATTTTTTTTGCGATTTCTTGCTGCTGAATAAAGGGATTTTCATCCAATATCGCAAGAATTTTCTTCTCATTCTCATTGAGTAATGCGTAATTCAAAAATACACCTCCAAACAAAATTCATTTTATAAACTTATGTTTAATATACTTCTTTATAACACATTTGTCAATAGAATTTTTACTTTTTTTCTATTTATGCGAAAAAACTCCACCTTTCTCTAAAGGCGGAGTTTTCCTCTTTATTCGGTTGGTTCTACATCTTTAGCAAACTGTTCCATGTCCAGTTCACCCATGGATTTCGCCGTCACAACACCTGTCAAAATAGAGTCGGATACGTTGAGAGCTGTCCGTGCCATATCGATGAGTGGTTCAATCGCAATCAGCAAGCCTGCCAAGGCGACAGGAAAGTTCAAGGCGGACAATACGACGAGGGCAGCAAAAGTCGCTCCACCTCCAACACCAGCGATTCCAAAGGACGCTAAGGCGACGATGAAAATGAGTCGAATTAAGAACGCCGGGTCCATGGGATTAATTCCCATTGTCGGTGCAATCATAATGGCAAGCATCGCTGGATACACCCCAGCACATCCATTTTGTCCGATGGACGTACCAAGACTTCCTGCTAAGTTAGCAATTCCGTCAGAGACGCCCATTTTCTTTTGCGCTTCAATCGTAAGCGGCAGAGTTCCTGCAGAAGATCTTGAACTAAATGCAAATAAGAGTGCATCGACGGACTTTTTAATAAAGACCACAGGGTTAATACCAAAGGCAGCTACGATGATTAAATGAATCACGTACATGATGAGTATGGCCACATAACTCGCTGCGATAAATGTAAGCAAGCGCACAATATCAGATCCATTCGAAGTTCCAGCTACTCGGGTCATGAGGGCAAGAATTCCATACGGTGTAAACTGCATGACCATGCGCACCAACTGCATAATCACGTCATGAAGAGAAACGACGAGTTTTTCAAAAAATTCTGCTGATTCGGGCTTAAAGCGACGCATTTGAATGACAGCAAAGGCTAAAACAGACGCAAAAAATACGACCGATAAAGTTGGGTTTGACCCATCCCCTGCGAGTGCACCAAAAGGATTAATGGGGACAATTTCTAACAATTGCTGTTCAATAGGAATGGCTTCAAAATCTTCCAATTGGGTTTCCAAATTTTCACCACGTTCAATTTGCGCAGCCCCTACCTGAATGCCTTCCGCATTTAAGTTAAATGCATTCGTCACCAATGCGCCCACCAAAGCCGAAATGGAAACGGTAATCATAAGAATTGCTAAAATTCGTCCCGTCGTTTTTCCTAAATTTTTCGATCGCTGGGTGATAAATGCCGTGAGAATCGACATAAAAATTAACGGCATAACAATCATGCGAAGCAAACGAACATATCC
>CAMDZK010000147.1 GCA_945910665.1 uncultured Peptostreptococcaceae bacterium | reverse complement strand
AGCACCTCTATGGGAGATGCTTTTGTGATCTAGTTTGGAATAATCATTTCGACAATACCCATCACTGCTGCACCAATTAAGGCACCAACGATGGAAATGTCTAATCCGTTTACAAGCATACCTGTTACATAAAGGATGACTGCTGTCAAAATAAAACCTGCAATCCCTTTACCAAAAGGTGATGCACTTAAGCCTGTAAAAGCGACGAGTAAATACTCGAGTACACCAATGACAATTGCTGCAATCACTAAAGACCAAATGCCTCCAGTGTTGCTAAAACCTGGTGTAAAGAATGCCGTAATCGCTACGACAATCGCACCTAAGATAATGCGAATAATAAGTCCGCCAATTCCTTTGTTCATATCCATTCTCCTTTCGTGAGCTTGGTTTCTATTTTATTTATATCCAATGACTGTCCAAATCAAACAGGATAATGTAAATTTTAGTTAAAATTAACTCACATTTTTGCTTTTACCATGACACCTCGGCTAAAGGGGCCAGGGTTTCCTGCGATGACAAATTCACTCACCATATCTTCATACTCTTCGTGGTAAATAAAGGGAATTCCCTTCACTTCGACTTCTTTGTCTGATTCTTTTTTAGTGTCCAGCACTAATCCCCACCTTGGGCCACCTCAACCATACCCAGTGATATCAAGGCGTACATAAGGATAGTTAGGAACATATTCCCGTTGTTCATTAATATCTTCAACAGCTTGATTATTAACTTTTATAATCATATCATTCTCTCCTTTAATATTTCTTACGGATTATATACCCACTATATTAGTATACAATCATATACTCTACCTAGATGCATGATGGATTAGGAAAGAATTGAAATTTGGCGGTTTATACTGTATAATATGGAAAGCATCGAAGAAAAGCTCACCGCTTTTCTTTTTTACATGAATAGGAGCAAAACAATGAATGAAGAAAAAGAGTTTTTTCTAACCCAAGAGGGCTTAGAAGATTTAGAAGCTGAACTGGAAGAACTAAAAACCGTTAAGCGTAAAGAAATTGCAGAAAAAATCAAAACCGCACGTGAATTTGGCGACTTGTCAGAAAATGCAGAGTACGATCAAGCGAAAAATGAACAAGCGCAAATTGAAGACCGAATCAACCGTATTGAACACATTCTAAGAAACGCGAGCATTATCGAACATGAAGAAGTCTCCAAAGAAGAAATTGGAATCGGCGCTTCTGTTCGTCTCATGGATAAAGTATTTAACGAAGAGGTGACTTACACTATCGTTGGAACCGCGGAAGCAGATCCTAAAAAGGGACGAATTTCCAATGTGTCACCCGTAGGCAAGCAACTCTTAGGTAAAAAAGTAGGAGACAGTGTAGAAGTACAAGTCGGAGACTTTACTTCTGTTTACGAAGTTCTTGGGATCAACGAATAGGGGGTTCTTATGCAAGAATCGATGAATGAAATGCGTCAAATACGCTTCGACAAACTCGATGCGCTCATCCAAGAAGGACGCGACCCACATACAATCGAACATTTTAGAGACCGTACACTGGCAAAAGAGATTCTTGAAAATTTCGAAATATACGAAGAAAAACCAGTGCGTATCGCGGGACGTATTTTGTCTAAACGCGGCCATGGTAAAGTCGTTTTTGCCCATATTTTAGACGCCACAGATAAAATCCAGCTCTTCTTAAAGGCGGATCACTTTGGCGATGCTTTTGATGAGATTAAAAGTTTAGATATTGGGGATATTATCGGGGCAGAAGGTGAAGTTTTTAAAACCAAAACGGGAGAAATCTCTATTCGCGCGAAAAAAGTCACCCTGTTGACGAAATCTTTGGCGATCTTACCAGAAAAGTTCCATGGTCTAAAAGATGTAGACTTACGCTATCGTCAGCGCTATGTGGATTTAATTATGAATCCAGAAGTGCGTCATACTTTCTATCTGCGTTCCAGAATTATCACAGAAATTCGCAACTTCTTAGATGACCGCGGGTTTTTGGAAGTGGAAACACCTATTTTAAGTACCGTAGCCGGTGGTGCTGCAGCAAGACCTTTTATCACGCATCATAATACGTTAGACATAGATATGTATTTGCGTATTGCAAATGAGCTTTACCTGAAACGACTGATCGTCGGGGGGTTTGATAAAGTCTATGAATTGGGCCGTATGTTTAGAAACGAAGGCATGGACCAAACCCACAATCCAGAATACACCGCCATGGAATTATATCAAGCCTATGCAGATTATGAAGACATGATGGAGATTACAGAAAATCTTGTCGCCACTGTGGCCGAAAAAGTGTTGGGAACGACGAAAGTCCTGTATGGAGACACTGAAATCGACTTTACTCCACCATGGAGACGAGTCACCATGCAAGAACTCATTAAAGAGTATACAGGGTTGGATTTTGCGACCATTGAAACGGACGAAGAAGCGCAAGCTGTGGCGAAAAAACACAATTTGGACCTCAAAAAAGGCAATACTCGTGGTTATATTCTAAACGAAATGTTCGAAGAATTTTGTGAGGAGCATTTAGTACAACCGACATTTGTCATCGGCCACCCAGTCGAAGTGAGCCCCTTGGCAAAAAGAGATCCGAAAGACCCTCGTATTACCCATCGTTTTGAAGCGTTTGTCTGTACAAAAGAAATTGCCAACGCATTTAGTGAGTTAAACGACGCGAGAGACCAACGCGCTCGCTTTGAAGAACAAGTGAAAATGCGTGAATCTGGCGACCACGAAGCCAACATGATGGATACAGATTTCGTCTATGCACTAGAAGTTGGACTTCCACCCACAGGAGGCCTTGGCATCGGCATCGATCGACTCATCATGTTCTTAACCAATCATGACTCCATCCGCGACGTGTTATTGTTCCCAACAATGAAACCAATCCGTGAAGGGCACGCGCAAGAACAAAACCAAGAAGTGTTTGAAGAAGTGAAAGAAGATGAACCCATCGACTTTTCTAAAGTCCAAGTGGAGCCACTCTTTGCCGAGTATATCGACTTTGAAGAATTCCAAAAAGCCGACTATCGCGCGGTGAAAGTGATTCAATGTGAAGAAGTGCCAAAATCTAAGAAATTACTGAAATTTACTTTAGATGACGGATCTGGAAAAGAAAGAACCATCCTTTCAGGCATTAAGCAATATTACGAACCAGAACAGCTGATCGGAAAAACGCTGTTGGCCATTTGTAACTTGCCACCAAGACCCATGATGGGCATTGAATCCCAAGGGATGCTAATCTCTGCAGTGCACAAAGAAGAAGACGAAGAAAGACTTAATCTTCTCGTCTTAAATCCAAGAATCCCAGCAGGGGCAAAAATGTATTAAGAGAAGAGGAGCTACGGCTCCTTTTTTGATTTGGATAGGCGTATTGTTTATGAGGTGTTTTTGTATTATATTGAATACAATGAACAATTTCTTTAACAAAAATATAGGATAAAAAACATAAGGAGAATCCCCATGAAGAAAAGATTTGCTCGATTTGCATTCGTTATTGCCCTAATAATGCTACTTCCCCAAAGCATCTATGCCCAAGACACGTCAGTTTCTCGCATCGCTGGAAAAAGCCGGTACGAAACGTCGGCGTATGTGAGTCAAATGGCTTTTAAACAGGCAAAGAGTATCGTCATCGCAAGTGGTGAAGGGTTTGCTGACGCCTTAGCGGGTGGCGGGCTTGCGAGTGCTGTAGGCGGTCCTCTCTTGGTTGTAGAAAAAA
>CAMDZK010000146.1 GCA_945910665.1 uncultured Peptostreptococcaceae bacterium | reverse complement strand
GGGATAGCTTTGGAAAGACTTGAAAATCTTTCTGCGGTCGTTTTTTCTTCTGTGAGATTCGATTTATAAATCCCGAAGAAGTCGGCTATTTCTTGGATTTTATCAAATCGAGGATAAGCAACTTTTTGTGTCCAATTGTAAACCGTAGTTTCTGGGTATCCTAATTGTCTAGCCAAATCCGTAGGAGTCATATCCTTTTCATTCAAGTAGAAATTTAGATTATCTACAAAAATATCTTTGTTCGTTTTCATTTATATCACCTCTCTGTCTACCTCCATTATACTAAATAAAGGTAAAAAAACGAACAAAAAGTAAAAATATTTTACCTAAATTACTAAATAAAAGTAGTATACTAGCCATAATAGCAAGGAGGTGACACAATGCCCACACGAACACAGAAAAAAATAAAATTATCCAGGCTAACACGAGCGTACCATCTGTTTTGATTGTGCATAATTATTTCGTCATGTACAGTATAGTGTACATAGAATAAATGCAATAAAAAAAGAAAGGGAACAAGCCCCTTTCTCTTTACCGACTTTTTACCGACAAATTTTGCGTAATTTTGAGTTATTTTGCTTTTATTTGAGATTAACAAAATATACCATTCGCTAATTTGCAACGTTTTGAGTCGATATGAAAAAATATGGTGGAGGCGGTGGGTGTCGAACCCACGTCCGAAAATGCGTTCACAGAGACTTCTCCGAGTGCATTCCGTTATATTTGATTCCGCGAAAGTCCGTTCAACGGACAGAGTAGACTATCGCGTAGCTTCATCAGTACAAGATATCACACAAAGCTTGATGATATCAGGTGGCCCGTATTCGTTTGATGCCTCAGGCCACGCTACGGGATCGTGGCGGAGACAAGCGGCATTAAGCCGCTAATGCGAAGTTGTTATCTTCTGCGTTTATATTTAGTTTCCACTTTTAACGTAGTTTGGAGACTACGACTCGCTATCTTTGCTTCAACATCCCCGTCGAAACCAGGTTCGCCCCCGTGTACTTCTATTATACCCTAAAATTGGATAAAATAACAGCAAGAAACCTTGATTCTGTGGTACACTTGTACTGAGAAGGGAGGGGCTTTATGAAGCGTATACAGACGATTTTGCTCGTATCATATTTCTTTATTGTATTAGCGATTCTGCAAAGTGTACAAATGATGCCTATAGCAATTTCTGGGCTTTTTATCTATGGCGCAGTATTACAGCTGCCGCAAATTCTGCATGTTTTAGGACGCGCTATCGTCTATGCCCTAGCTCTCCTTTTATTTCTTTTATTTGTGCCAAAGGTACCCCTTTATTTATTATTACTCGCGTTTCCATTTTATACACATCTGCTTTTTGAAAATAATGAAAGGGTGGCGGCAGTCTTTTTCGCCTTATTGTCGGGAGCTATGTTATATTTCTTGATACGTCAGACAGAATTGCCTGTTATTTTGCTGTTTTTGTTCACACTCATTTTTATTGGTTGGCTCTATTTAGAAAAGCGGAAGCGCCAAGAAGTAGAAGAATCATTACACGCTCTGTTTGAAAAGGGTCGCTCCCAAGAAGAAAGGGAAAAAAGCGCGGCTGTTCATAGTAAAAATTTGCGAGAATTATACACGACGGAAGAAAGAAATCGCATTTCAAGAGATCTACACGATTCAATTGGTCATAAACTCTCTGCGATTCGATTCCAACTCTCAGCAATTTCTGCAATTGCAGAAAAGGAACCAGCGAAAGCTTCCCAAATGGCTTCGAATTTATCCATTTACGCTGAAGAGGGATTGCAAGAACTTCGCAATATGGTTCATCAAATGAAACCTCCACAATACGAACAACAAGTGCTGTTAATTAAACTGTTAGAGATCGGAGAAGATTTTGAAACGATGAGTGGCCTGCGCGTACGGCTTATCCATTCTGAAAACAAATACGTGTTATCCAATGAGAAACAACAGTTGTTGATCCTAGCTTTTCAGGAGTTTTTAGCCAATGCCCTCCGTCATGGAAAATCGAAACATGTGGATGCCAACTTACAATTTGGAAACAAGTATGTCGTGTTTACTCTAAGAGATGATGGCGTCGGTGCAGATGTCATCCGAAAAAACTTAGGGTTAAAAGGGATGGAAGAGCGTGCGGCCATTGTGGGAGGAAGGGTGTCCTATGAAACGAGTCCTGGCCATGGTTTTTTGACGCAAATTCTCATTCCAAAGGAGGATACGCATGATTAAATTAGTGATCACCGATGATGAATTATTAATACGAGAAGGACTTGAGATTATCCTCGGACAGTACGATGATATCGATGTTTTGGCTCTATGTAAAAATGGAGAGGAAGCCTATCAGTTTTGTAAAAATAACGATGTCGATCTCGTGCTCATGGATATTCGAATGCCCCACTTCGATGGAATCTATGGGACGAAGAAAATTTGTGGAGAACTTTCAACCAAAGTATTGATTTTAACGACTTTTCAAGATACAGAATATATCCAAGAAGCAATGGCCCATGGGGCTTCGGGGTACTTGTTAAAAGACAGCAGCTATGATGTTTTAATTTCTGGGATTCGATCGGCTGTGGTAGGCAATACAGTGTTTCATTCAGATGTGGCAAGTAAGCTTTTACAAAGTCATGAAAAAGAAAGTACCTTTGAACCTCGTGCGTATGACTTATCTGAACGCGAGATGGAATTAATTGCCTATGTGGCT
This sequence comes from uncultured Peptostreptococcaceae bacterium, assembly GCA_945910665.1. Classification (GTDB taxonomy): domain Bacteria; phylum Bacillota; class Clostridia; order Tissierellales; family Peptoniphilaceae; genus JAAYQA01. Next base: position 1,034 of record CAMDZK010000146.1, on the reverse strand, counting down.
GAAGGGAAGTCAAATCAAGAAATTGCAGAGACTTTATTCTTGTCCTTAGGAACGGTGAAAAATGCCATTAGTATGATTTTACAAAAAACGCAAACCCGCGATCGCACCCAACTTGCCGTCTTTGCTTACAAGAATCACATAGTCTAAAAGGACCAGTGGGTCCTTTTTTTGTGACTTAAGTCATGTCCCTTTGTGACCGCGGGCAATCGGTTTGGACAAATGTTTTTCCTATAATAGACATATGAAAGGGGTGTACCTATGGACGGTATTGTATTAAGAGAAATGACAAAAAAATATGGCGATAAGACAGTAGTAGACCACGTTTCTTTCCATATTCCAGAAGGAGAAATTTTTGGATTGATTGGACCCAATGGAGCCGGAAAGTCCACGACGATAAAGATGATGGTAGGTCTAACGAAGCCCGATAACGGAATGGTAACCATCGATGGATTAAATTATAAAGAACATTCCATAGAGATTAAGAAAAAACTGGGTGTTGTGCCACAAGAATTAGCTCTTTTTGATAATATTAACGGCGAAGCGAATCTCGATTATTTTGGACGTCTCTATGGACTGAAAGGAAAACTCTTAAAAGCGAAAATCAATGAAGTATTGGAATTGACTGGTCTTGTGGATCATCGCAAAAAGAAAGTAAAAGACTATTCCGGTGGGATGAAGCGTCGATTAAATTTGGCAGCTTCCTTGATGCATGAACCAAAGTATTTGATTTTGGACGAGCCTACAGTGGGAGTCGACCCCCAATCGAGAAATGCGATCTTTTCTCACATCAAAGAACTCAATAAAAAAGGGACGACAGTGCTTTACACTTCCCACTACATGGAAGAGGTAGAAGCACTTTGTGACCAAATTTTTATTATGGATCATGGAAAAGAGATTGCCTATGGGAGCAAAGACTCTCTTCGTAAAATGTTGGGAGATAATCAGACTGTGCAGATCCAAATGGATGGTCCAATTGAAGGAATGACCGAAAAACTTCTCCAATTACAAGGTGTCGATGCAGTCCTTCAACAAGA
>CAMDZK010000145.1 GCA_945910665.1 uncultured Peptostreptococcaceae bacterium | reverse complement strand
ATCACTTCTCACTTAGCCGTAGGCGATCACAGGCGAAGCCGGTACCTCACGCCGGAGGCCTGCATCACTCTGCCAAAAGCAGCATGCTTTCCACCGCGTTATTCGCCTCCATCGCCAGCGTCTCTATGGCATTATTAGGAAACATCACATTTCGCACCAATGATCCATGTAATTTCAAATGATCAATCACACCATAGCGCATACTTATAGCTGATAATCCCGGGTACGTCGCCATGAAACCACCACCGTCATGGGTCTCGAGCAAAAATTCATTGTACATAGACTCCACTAATGTTTTCGCCGCGTTTTCATAGGCCATTGGTTTTCCCAAACTTCCCACACCTGTCGCGTTCATCAGCCTTGGCACACGAAGTTGACTTTCTTTTCTTTGGAGTACAAACCCAGCGTCTGACGCTTTGATTTCTTTGATGTCGTTATAACTCACCGTCTTACCACGTGCGTAGGACCGCAATATTTTCTTCGCACTTTCTATAGGCATGGGGCTTTGTAAAAGCGTAAAATATCCACTGTATTTTTTAAAAAACTCCATTTGGTCTTTGCGATTCATGCGATTCCAATAAGAAGGAAAAGATTGAGAATACTCTGTAACGATCAACTGACCGATAGCAAAATCTTCCAAATTCTCCATCTGGTATTCTAAATACGCACGCCCATCCATCGATGGCTGTGGAATCAGTTTTTTAAAATCAATCCCTTTGTCTTTTCCTTCATTCATTACAGCCTCAAGCAGTACGTCCAATGATCCAGACCCCTCTTGTAACACTTTTGGGATATACTTATAGTCCAATTCCATATGCTCTCCACGAATCGTTGGAAAGAATCCGGTCGTTGAAAAGTACACTTGTCTGCCGTCGTAGCCCATGTCTTCTAAAAAGACTGCCACATCTACAGAGGCTAACCCTTGTCCAATAATCCCAATGGAGGATTCATTTTGTATCTCTTGCCATAATTGCGATAGCGGGTAGGGCTTTCCATGATACCCCGGTGTCCCTTTCAATTCATAGGGATCTTGATAGGGAAGGGGACCGCATGCGACATGCACTCCATCAAAATGATGATTCTCCCCATCTTCATCGACCAAAATAAAACGACGCCCGTTTTTCAAACACTTTTGAATCCGTTTTGGGATAAACCGCGCATTCGGTGATTCAATATACTTATGAAATGTATCCACAGCGTACTTTCCAAAGTCTGTTCTAGAAGTAAATCGTTCATCCACTTGTTCTGGTAGATTCTCATTTAACCAGCGCACATAACCATCATCCGTATCATCCAAACTCATATACGTTTGCGGTTGATTCAAAAGGAGGGAAGAGTGATCGTGAATAAAGGGACCACCACGCCCTGCATAATGGGGCGCATCAAAAATCACGACATCTACATCCTTATGTTGTATGTATTCATATAAAATTCGAATGCCAGCCATGCCAGCACCAATAATTCCAATTCGCATATTTTCACATCCTTATAACCTATAGATACCCTATATCCAGATGGCCAAATATATGATACAATGAGAGTGGATAAAATCTCTAGTTCGGGGTATATAGTGAAAATATCAAAACGAAGAAAGGAATGTACATGAAAGCGAATATTATAAAAAGCGTAAAAGGAAATGCAGCGATTGACGGTGCAGGCGTTCATTTAACACGTGTCCTAGGACATGGAACAGTCAATGAATACGACCCAATCCTCATGCTCGATTCTTTTGATGCGGCGGATTCAAGTCTTTATACGAGAGGCTTCCCAATGCATCCACATAGAGGAATTGAAACGGTCACTTACCTTGCCCAAGGAAAAATTGTCCACAGAGATAGCCTCGGCAATGAAGGGGAAATTAACAACGGAGATGTTCAATGGATGACGGCAGGAAGTGGAATTATGCACGAAGAAATGCCACAAGCATCCGATAGAATGTTAGGACTTCAATTTTGGCTGAACCTTCCACAAGCTGAAAAAATGACAGCGCCAAAATACTTTGATATTAAGGCCAAAGACATTCCAGTAGTGGAAGACCAAAATTCTGAAATCCGCGTGATCTCAGGTGATTACAAAGGAACGAAAGGCGCGCAACCCCATCACATTCAAGCGACCTTTATGGACATCCGCATCCCTGCAGGAACAACATTCACTCTTCCACTCGTGGAAGGTGAAAATGCATTCTTGTTTACCCTCCAAAATGGAATCAACGTGGATGGTAAATATTGGGATGAAAAAAGTGCTCTTCTCATAGGGGAAGGTTCAGAAATCGACTTAGAAGCAACAGAAGATGCCCACTTAATCTATGTGAGTGGCCCAAAACTCAATGAATCTATCGCATGGGGTGGCCCCATCGTCATGAACACCCAAGAAGAATTACGCCAAGCGTCCATGGATTTAAGAAACGGAACATTTATAAAAGAAGAAGCACATTAAAAAAACGGAAGGGAGGCCTTCCGTTTTAGCTATTTTTTCGTATGCCATTCGGCGATTTTATCCGCCGTCATTTGCATAATCAGCGTACTATTATTTCGGTATTGGACACCTGGAACTAGAACACCATGCACATGAAGTTTCTCAATCGTTCCATAGCGTGGTGACACGGCTTGTAAATACTCTGGAAGTACGATAAAACCACCATATTCATCTCTTTGCACGATTCTCTTATCAAGCATATCCGCAAGGAGTGGATTCACTTTTTCGATGTTCCTCATCTTCGTATCTAAACCCGTCCCATTGACGACGTGTTTTGAGAGAAGTTCTTTCGTATCACTTTTAATGATAAATGCATCGCCTTCTTTTTCTATTTTTTGTACTCCAGTCATCACATCGAACCTGCCTGCATCTGCAGCTTCGATTAATTCTTCTGCTGTACATTGGGGAAGAGGGCTACGATTTAAACACATAAAGGGGTGGTATTTTTTTCTGAATTTCTTGCGGTCAGAATCACTCATGCTGACCCATGCTTTGTTAAATAGCACATTGAGTGGGGGTAGAAGTGCCTGCACAATCGCCAAGTCTTTTGGTTCTGCAATATTTACTTTTAATTCTTCCACACCTGGCTGATTATGTTTTTCGATAAACTGTTCATAATTGATGTCGTACGCTTCCAATTGCCTCAAGATCAGGTCGTCGTACACTGAAAATGGAAGAGTCCCATTGTTATCTTCGATGGCTTGATTGATTTTATCCATCGTAAGGACATTGATTTCTACATCGACTGGGTCTACACGAACCGTCGGGAAAACGCCAGAACGAGCTGCCAAGGTGACATGCTTTACTTTATTTTCAGTCAATAAAACAGTGGCAATATCTGCAGCAGTTAATCCAGATCCTAAAACAACCACTTCGTCATCTTCAGAAAAAGATGCTAATTTTTCTTTGAGAGGATATGGGGCATGAATATATCCCTCCGTACCTTCTAGATTGTAAGGATCTGCATTTCCAATTTCGCCAGCACATAAGTGAACCCGGTCGTATTCTTTGGTTTCACCATCTTCTGTTTCTACAACAAAAATTTCTTTCTCTGGTAAATAATCGACCGAGCACACTTTCGAAAAGATTTTTTTCGCTCCCAATTTTTCCATATCATCGGAGGAGCGAGAGCGTAAATATTCTCCAAAGGTAGAGCGATCCGTATATTCTTTTACGGGCCGGTTATTTTCTTCGAGCCATTTCATAAGATCGTCATTGTCTTTATAGTTGTAGCTAATCTTTCTCGTTTTTAGGTTTAATAACACGTGGTCTGTATCTTCTCGATAAGGATAGCCGCGACCAAAGCTTTCCTT
>CAMDZK010000144.1 GCA_945910665.1 uncultured Peptostreptococcaceae bacterium | reverse complement strand
TACGCTGGAATGGGGATTAACTTTGGGATTCCACTCGGTGCGATGGCTGCACAAATTGGCTTGGTCTTTGTCACTGACTGGGGTGTTACAGGGCCTTTAGGTCTTATTGTTTCATCACTGATTGCTACGCCAATTGCGATTGCCTTAGGAATTTTCTCTGGGAAAATGCTCAATAAGGCGAGAGGGCGTGAAATGATTACATCCATGATTTTATCTTTCTTTATTTTTGGATTGTATATGCTGTTTCTCTTGTACCTTTGTGGATCGTTGATTCCATTTAGGAACGATGCAATCGTCTTATCGACAGGTTATGGTATTAAAAACTCGATTACTCTGGATGTCGCAAAAGCTTTTGATAATATCATTACTCTCCATATCAATGCAGGACCCGTCGTTTTTGACGTTCCCCTTGTTACACTCGCATTGATTGTCGCGATTATCATCTTTGTCACTTGGTTTGTTAAAACAAAACTTGGGCATGATATGCGTGCAGTTGGACAAGATCAAATCGTATCGACAAATGCTGGATTAAATACCGATAAAATTCGTATTCAATCCATCGTCATTTCAACAGTACTCGCTTGCTATGGTCAGATTATCTACTTACAAAATATCGGTACCCTCAATACCTATGCGGGGCAAGACCAAACGGCACTTTTTGCGGCAGCTTCTCTGCTTGTGGGCGGTGCAAGTATTTCAAGAGCCACCATCCCAAACGCTGTCTTTGGTACAGCGTTGTTCCACTTGATGTTTATCATCATGCCAATGGCAGGAAAGGAACTCACGGGAGACGCGATGATTGGGGAATATTTTAGAACATTCCTCAGCTACGGCGTTGTTACATTGGCGTTGATTATGCATGCCAATGAACGAAAAAAAGAAGCACAAAGAGAACGACAAAGAGCAATGGAAATTGCCAATCGCCCAGAAGTAAAACAAGCATAAGAATTGTAAGAACACGGCACCTCGCGTGCCGTGTTCTTTTGATGCTGGTGAAGCTGCCCTCCGCTTGTACATCTTTTTAAATTTATCATGATGGCGCAGCCATCTATTCACTCCATGCAAAGCATGTAAAATTCCAGAACTAACTCGATTTTTTGTGAAAAATCGTAAGTAGGTTGGATGCAAGAAACCGCCACATGCCGAAGGCATATTTCACTTGCAAGCGAATTTCGCTCTAACAAAGGCTTTCCAGCCAGCCGATGGCGGAGTGATGCGCGCTTTACGCGTGAGACGCCCTCGGCTAGTGATACGTGAGAAGTGTAGAAGAATGGATCAAAATAATTTTTTCCAACAACGAATAAAGCCTCCAAACTCACTTGCCCAAATATGAAAAAAATAACCACAAAAAAGTTACAAAATGTTTACAAAAGCACTAGTATTTTAATGCTATTTCGATATAATAGAAGAAGAACAGGGGGAATTACATTGTATTGGACTAAGAAAAAGACGAAACTTCTTGCAAGTGTCTTACTTTCTTCATATATCGCAACGGGGATGGGAACGGCGGTGTCAACTCCACAAGACATAGCCCAAACCGTTCAAATGGCGCAACCTGAAATGGTGGAAGGAGTTTCTGCCAAAGGGTATGTTGAAATGCCAGAAAATGCAAATTGGGAAGAAGTACAAGTACTTATCTCCAATCCATCCGGAGAGACGCAATTGCTCACCACAGAATTTGACGACCAATCAGAGACCTTTCAGTTTGAACAATACACCGATGAAACCGGTACTTGGAAAGTGGAAGAACTACAAATTGTAGAAGACGGTCAAACGGTATATCAAACGATTGAAAATGTTGAAATGGAAGTATACGATTCAGTTGAGACCGCTTATGAAGAAATAGGCGCCCAGATTGTTACGAATACTCTCGACTACGATGTCTATACAGAACAAAGCTTTTTACAAGCCTTAACAGGTTTGTATGCTGTCGATTCCAATGGAGAATTCATTCCGATTGAAATTACAGTCGCGGGAGAGTATGAACAACACTTTACGTTTTTTAATGATGGCGTAGAGTTTTCCTCCTCTGACCCAATCGATTTACATTTTAGAGGACCCTTCACCCTCACATTAGCTGCAGAAGGGGCAGAAACAATGGAATTTTCTTTGGAGCTGTCCGATGAAATTCCAGTGGTTACTCCAGTTTCAGAAGAAGAAATTTTAGCGCCAGCTTTAATAGACGTGCGCGCATCTGTAGAAGAAGATGAGCTCATCGTCGATGTTCAATCAGATAAGGAAATTAACGAAGAAGAGTATCTTATTCCAACGGATGATGCTTTCCTTCAAGATGAAGAGGGAGTCAGTGTATATTGGGGAGCTCCAGAAGAAGGCGAAGCGCCAGCAGGCTCTACCATTTCTGAAGAAAGACGCCTAAAAATTCAAGAGTTGATGAGTTATTCTCCACAACCAGCTCCTGATACAGCTGCAGCCATTCGAATCGCAGGTTCTAGGCGTTTTGAAACTGCCGTTGCAGCAAGCCAAACAGGTGTGTATCGCTCTGAATTTGCAATTCTCGTCAGTAGTCAATCTTATCCTGATGCATTGGCCGCAACTTCTCTTTCACGCGTATTTAACGCACCTATGCTCTATTCAGGAGAAACGAGCCTTAATGCTGCGACCTTAAAAGAACTCCAACGCATTGGATCAAAGACGGTCCTTTTAATCGGTGGAACCTCAGCGATCAGCCCTGCTGTTGCTACTTCTTTGCAACAAGAAGGCTTTAAAGTTGAACGAATTGCTGGTAATAACCGCTTTGAAACGGCGTTAAAAATCGGCACAAAGTTGAAAGATCAATACAATCCAAGCACAGCTCTCGTGGTGAATGGTTCTACGACATCTGATGCATTAGTTGCAGGTGCCTATGCGTCCCATTATGGATCTCCGATTTTATATACGCAAAAAGATTCCATGGATGCAGCATCGGTAAACTTCCTAAAAGCCAATTATAAAAATGTCATTATCGTGGGAGGTCCAGCCTCTGTCAGTGATAAAGTAAAAGGTGCATTAGAAAAAGCAGGACTTAGTGTTTCTCGAGCTGCAGGAGAAAATCGCTATCTCACAGCAACAGACTTTGCGAAGAGGCACTTCCCCGGCTCAACCCGCGTTGTATTAGCAAGTGGTGCTGATGAAAAACTAGCGGATGGTCTTGTCGGAGGAACCTTAGGTGGCTTTAAATGTGCCCCCGTACTTCTTGTCAAACAAAATGACATCATGCGAAGTGTCGCGGATTATATGCGTCAAACACCGATTCACGTTGCTTATATTTTAGGTGGAGTCAACACCATCGAAAAATCCGTACTCGATTCGGCAAAAAGTTTGTTGAAACCTACGGAAAAACAAATCTTGGATGCAATAAAAGAAGCAAATACAGACCCAGTAGATGATAAGAAACCAGCAAATCCAACTGTTCCATTAGAAGATCCAATTGAATCCGGTCCAATTAAACCAATTGTAGAAGACCCCATTGCAGAAGCATGGAAAGATGGAAAAATTCGCATTCTCATCGACCCAGGTCATGGATGGAACTACAACCAAGGAGTCGACAAATCATATTTCGAAGGAAATCAAATGATGTACTTTGGCTTCTATCTCCAACGGGAATTGAAAAAATATGGTGTGGAAGCGCATATAACGAGAATGCCAGAAGGAAAGTTCGCTAGCGCTTATGAAGCCCTTCTGTGGGAAAAAGACTACGCGCAAAAAAACAAGCACGGCTCCATTAACAACCAAATCTATAGTTTAGAGGATCGTGGTAGCATGGCAGAAGGATACGATTTACTCTTATCCGTTCATTCCAACGCACCATTTGACATTGCA
>CAMDZK010000143.1 GCA_945910665.1 uncultured Peptostreptococcaceae bacterium | reverse complement strand
AATTCCTCGTAGATGACATCATCCATACGAGACCCCGTATCGACGAGAGCTGTTGCAATGATTGTAAGGCTTCCCCCACCTTCGATATTTCTGGCCGCACCAAAAAATCGTTTGGGTTTGTGAAATGCGGATGCGTCGATTCCACCGGAGAGAATTTTGCCAGAAGCTGGTTGGGAAAGGTTGTAGGCTCGTGTGAGTCTGGTGATGGAATCGAGAAGGATAACGACATCCCGTCCATGTTCCACCAGGCGTTTCGCGCGTTCGAGCACAAGTTCTGCAATTTTAATATGGTTTTGTGGGAGTTCATCAAAGGTCGATGCGACCACATCGCCTTGCACAAAACGGCGAATGTCTGTCACTTCTTCTGGCCGTTCATCAATGAGAAGGACAATAATTTCCACTTCTGGGTGATTCACTGCAATGGCATTGGCAATTGCTTTGAGCATGGTCGTCTTCCCTGCTTTTGGTGGGGAAACGAGAAGTCCCCGCTGCCCTTTTCCAATGGGTGCCACTAAATCCACAATGCGCGTGGAAAGATCTCCTTCTTTCGTTTCTAAGTCCATGCGTTTTTCTGGGAAAATCGGCGTGAAATCATCAAAATCAGGACGATTGCGTAAATCTTCTGGCGTATCACCGTTCACCAAAAGTACATAAATAAGGGCGTTAAATTTTTCTTCTGGATTGGGTCTTGTGAGCCCCACAATATGGTCCCCCGTTTTCAAGCGAAAACGACGTACTTGTTGCGGCGGCACGTAGATGTCATCTTCTCCAGAATAATAATTCTCCGTACGCAAAAAGCCGTAACCGTCTGGGTGTAAATCTAATACACCACGGATTTCTTTTTTATCTTCGTCGTAAGGTTTATCGTGTTTTTTATTTGGTTTATCGTTGTGCTCATCACTTTTGTGTGCGTCACTTTTTTCTTCTAGAATTTCATGGTTCTCTGCCGCTTCTTCCATACGTTCTTTCGTCGTCTGTAAAATTGTATCGATGAGTTCTTGTTTCTTATGTTTCGATATATTTGAAATGCCTAATTCTTTGGCCATCTCTCGTAGTTCGACGAGGGTACGAGCCGCCAGAGTATTTTGATCGAGTTTCAAGGAATCCCCCTTATAGAATGTTGAAAGTTAAATAGAAAATAGATATTTCAAGTATACCACAGAAGGACAATGATATGCCTACGGCATGATATTTCTCACGTTGTTCGAAATGAAATTCATCTACGATGAATGATATATTTCGCTGCGCTTATGTGAAGAGTAACGTATTTGTATTTTGCTTCGCAGAGGAAATTCTCTATGATTCTTATATATATAAATAGACTCCCTCATCATCGAGAGAGTCTTCATTCTACTTTTTTGTCATCCGCGCAGCGGATTTCATTGTACCTACACCGCGCATGGACTAAAGCCACAGTCTTGGCATTCAGAGCAACCGCCTGAATGCATCATTTCTCCACCACACATTGGGCATGTATTTGGATTTTCTTCTAATTCTTCTTCTGCTAATACATTCATTTCTTCACGGAGTTGGTCGATGCGCTCCAAGCGGTTTTCTTTCTCTTTCTTTTTATCCGTCGTTAAGATTCCCGTACGTTCGCAGCCATCTCGGTAAATCGTAATCCCTTTGAGTCCTTGTTCCCATGCATACATATACAAGTCTTCCACTTCTTTCACCGTAAACTCATTGGGAACATTCACCGTGGAAGAAATACTCGCGTCAATATGCTCTTGCCATGCGGCTTGTACATTAATGCGATCTTTGTAGTCGAGATTGGATGTCGTCACAAAGAAATCGGGTAACTCTTGTTCCTCTTCGATACCATGGTATGCCATGTAGTCTTTTACAATCGGTGTATACACTTTGTAGTAGGTATCTTCATTGTGCAATGAAATGGAACGTCTCGTATAGGCAATTTGGAAAAGTGGTTCTAATCCATTGGAGCAGCCAATGAGTGTAGAAATGCTTCCGGTTGGAGCAATGGTGAGTAATTGAGAGTTTCTCAATCCATGTTTTTTCACGAGTTCCATGGTTTCTTCCGTGGCATTGGCTTTTAAGAATGGCGATGCAAGAACTGCTTCCGCGTTATAGGCTGGGAAGGGACCCTCTTTTTCTGCGAGTCTCGCTGATTCTTGGAGTGCCTCGTTTACAAGTAGTTTTCCTACATGATGAATCAAATCAATGGATTCTTGAGAACCATAGCGAACCCCTAATTTAATGAACATATCCGCAGCACCCATGAGTCCAAGGCCAATTTGACGAAGTTTTTCAGACATATCGCGTTGTTGTTGGAGCGGATGGAGTTTCATATTTTCATCGAGAATTTCATTCAAATAGACAACTCCTTCGCGCACCATACGACGCAGTTTTTCTTCATCTAATTCTGCTTCATCGGAGAAAGGATGGCGGACGAATTCTGATAAGTTAATCGAGCTCAAGTTACAGCTTCCAAAGGCTGGAAGTGGTTCTTCTGCACAAGGATTCACGCCTGCATATTCAAAAGTTTTGTCTTCACTCATTAAATGCCAAGAATTAATTTTGTCTTGATAGAGGATACCTGGTTCTGCCATGCGCCAGTTATTTTTTGCGAGTTTTCTAAATAGATCGCGTGCGCGGATTTTTCTACGTACTTTTTCTCCCGTTGCAATTACGTCAAAGGTCAGTTCGAAGTCCGTATCATTTTTTACAGCTTCCATAAATTCATCGTTGATGTTGACGGAGATGTTTGCATAGGTGACTTTTTCCAAATCCGTTTTTACGTCCACAAACTCTTCAATATCAGGATGGGTGACATCAAGGTTCAACATAAGGGCTCCGCGGCGTCCACGCATACCGATCAGTCCTGTGACAAGCGAGAAAAGATCCATAAAGGAAACTGCACCTGTCGTCGATGTAGCAGCATTATTGACTTTTGCTCCTTTTGGACGAAGTTTCGAAAGGGTTAATCCACAACCACCACCAAAAGAATAGGTGCGTGCCAAATGTTTTGCCGTATCGAAAATGTCTTCGATGCTGTCTTCGACTTGAGGCATGACATAGCAATTGGACAGAGTAATTTTGCGTCCCAATTTATCGAGACCGCGCCCAGCTAAGATGCGTCCTGCGGGCATGAATTTCTTGTCGCGAATCGCTTTTTTCATAAATTCATTGCCACCGGATACACGCGTTAAGAATTCATCGAAACTTTCGGAATCGTAGCGATACTTTTTCTCGTAAATGTCGCGTTGGAGGTCGGTCATATCCCAGCCGTGTTCACGGAGTTTCGCCCGTTCCACACGATACAAGATATAGCGTTTCGCCACTTCTGGTGAATAACGCATCAACTGAATTTCAACGAAGTCCTGAATCTCCTCAATGGAGACCGTTGCCTTGGTTTCAAACTTCTCTTGCGCCTCCTCGGCAATTTTAATCGCTAGGTCTTCATCGAAGCCATCCGTAACCTCATTCATCGCTTTTTCGATCGCTTTTTGAATTTTTTCCTTCTCAAAGGCGACAACGACGCCATTTCTTTTCTCTACTCGCATACAAATCCTCTTTCTCTTATCATTTTACATTATCTACTATATGTAGTGTTTATCTTCTCAAATGCTACAATATGTATCTAATCATACGCCTTTGAGGGGATAAAAGCAACCCTAATTCTCTAAAGCTTTGTATGAAAAGTACAACAATTGCATGATGAAAAGGAAAAATGAGTAAAATGCAGAGAGGTTGCGTTGACTCTCCCAAAAATTGCATAAAAAAAGATGTACGATTCATCGCACATCTGAGCCTGTTGACAAAGTCGGTCAGCTTGCGTTCCTTCCTCGGCACGCTCACGGCCGAGC
>CAMDZK010000142.1 GCA_945910665.1 uncultured Peptostreptococcaceae bacterium | reverse complement strand
CGGTATGCTTCAGCACCTAAGTTTCCGATTCCGTAGGGAGATGGAAGAGCGCTAATGGGCATCAGTAGCCCGCTGCGACGTGCATTGGTATATTTTTCCATGTCTACCTCATTTCTATACTCTAGTTTACTATACTTTGGAAAAGAAGTTTGAAAAAGTGTCAAAATTCCGATATTCTCTTCAATTTTTGATATAATGGTCCTATCAAATCTTTGAGGAGGTCCTCAGAACCTATGAAAAAAGTGTTTGTCCTCTACGGAGGACCTAGTGTAGAACATAGTGTTTCTATTAATAGCGCGAAATCTGTGCTCAATGCACTCGATCGCGAAAAATATCAAATCTATCCTTTATATCTTACCCAAAAGGGCCATTGGTGCCCATTACCTGCAATGACAAAAGAGATGACAAAAGAAGATATGGTGAATGTCTCCCCGTCAGATTCCATTGCAATTTCATTGGCGAGCTTTTTGACATCCCATGACTTTTCCGATGGAAATACGATTTTCCTTTCGATTCTCCACGGAACCTATGGAGAAGACGGCGGCGTACAAGGCTTTTTTGAAACTCTTGATGTTCCCTATGTGGGTTGTAACATCAGCGCATCGGCTCTTGCTATGGATAAGGGTTTATGTAACGAAATCCTCGAACAAAACGGAATTCCCCAAGCGAAATTTATTACTATGAACCGCACGGTGTTTTCGAATAAAGAGTATAATACCACAAAAATGGTAAAAAAACTCGGACTTCCTATGTATGTAAAACCCAGTAACTGTGGGAGTTCTGTCGGCGTCGTTCGCGTACAAAAAGAAGAAGAAATCGAAGATGCTTTACGCACCGCATTACAGTTTGACGACCGTATCGTCATTGAAGAAGAAATTTGGGGACGTGAATTAAACGTATCTGTCATTGGAAATGAAAACCCAATGGGATCAGTTCCTGGTGACTTTGAAATGGAAACAGGCTATTTTGACTATGAAACAAAATATAAAGATCCTGATGTTCTTCCTATTATTCCTGCAAAAATCCCAGAAGAAGACTTTTCAAAAGTCACTGATGTAGCAGTGCGTGCCTACAAAGCGATTGGTGCAAGAGGGCTTGCCCGCGTCGATATTTTCTACACGGAAGATGGAGACGTATTTGTCAATGAAATCAACACGATGCCTGGCATGAGCGACTTGAGTATGACGCCGATTTTATGGGGCGCAACCGATGGGACGACCTATCCTCAGCTTTTAGATAAACTCATTGACTGGGGCTTTGAAGCGTACGCGCAGAAGAAAGCATTGGTGCGTGATTACGAATGATTAAACAAACACTGCAACAAATTGCAGAGATTGTGGATGGTGAGGTCCTCTTCCCAGAATTTTCTGATGTGATGATTTCTGGTGTAACGTACGATTCACGGCAGGTAAATGAAGGCAACTTGTACATTCCTTTTTTAGGGGAGCGGGTCAATGGACATTCTTTCATTGAAGACGCCTTTAGAAAAGGTGCTGTGGCTTCGTTTTATGAGGAGTCTGAGCCTGCCCCAGAAAAACCGCTACCACTCATTCGCGTGGTCGATTCAGTCTTTGCTTTACAAGCGTTAGCCACATGGTATTTAAAAACCCTGGCATGCAAAGTCGTTGCCATCACAGGAAATAACGGAAAAACAACAACAAAAGATATTACTGCCGCTCTCCTTGGCTACAAGTATAAAACGACAAAAACCCAAGGAAATAAAAACAGTGAGATTGGACTTCCATACACGGTTTTACATTTGCCAGAAGATACGGAAATTGCCGTCCTTGAAATGGGCACGGAACGTCTCGGCGAATTAGACACGCTCACGAAAATTGCCCGTCCCGATGTTGCGATCCTCTTAAATGTAGGCGATTCTCACTTAGATTATCTCATCCATTTGGATAATGCAGCGACGGCAAAACTTGAAATCGTATCGAATATGCACGAAGACGGCATTGCCTTTTATAATGGAGATGATGAATATATCTTGAAACATCTCCACGATGATGTGCGCATCCCGACAATGGCATCTTTCGGAACCAATAAAGAATTGGACCATCCCTTTAAACTATTGTCCATGACAGAAGAAGGACTCACCCTATCATTGGACGGCGAGGAGTTTACCCTACAAGCCTTAGGCGAGCACAATGCCTATAACTTTGCCGCAGCCATTTTAACCGCGCAACATTTTGGGCTATCTGACGATGAAATCAGAGAAGCTGTATCTGGAGTAGACTTTACAAAACAGCGACAAGATTTAAAACATCTCGATGGTTTCTCCGTCTTAGATGACAGCTATAAATCCAATACGGCCAGTCTTACGGCTGCATTGAAAACACTTCTCGCCCTCCCACACCGCCATAAAATCGTCGCTCTTGCAGATTTTTTAGGCGCTGGGGAAACAGAGATTGACAAACACATCTCCATGAAAGAATATTTACGTCCGGATACGGTCGATTATGTCTTTACAACTGGTCCTTTGATGAAACATTTACACGAGACGATTGTAGGAGACTTTGCCCCTGGACATGTGATGCACTTTGACGATCGTCAAGAAATGATTGAACATGTGACGGGTGCGGTTGAAAAGGGAAGCCTCGTTTTGGTGAAGGGTTCTCGTGATTTTCACATGGAAGATATTGTCGAAGCCTTGGAAAAACAAAGCATCACACTGTAAACTCCACAAAACTGTGGAGTTTCACTATTACAACAACTGCGTTTACATTCTCTAATTAGGTGTATATAGTACCATAGAGCAAAGGAGTTCAGTATGGCAGAAAATCAATTGAGAATCTTAGTGGGCATGCATCGCATTGTCAATGAAATGGACCGCGAAACGAGCCACATTGCAAAGGAATACGATTTGACGATTGGACAATTCGGTGTCTTAGAAGCATTATTCAATAAGGGCGATTTGTCTGTCGGTGAAGTCCAAGAAAAGATTCTATCGACGAGTGGGACGATTCCCGTCATTGTTCGTAATTTAATGAAACGGGATTTAATTACGCAAAAATCCGATGAAAGAGATAAGCGTAGAGTCATTCTTTCTTTAACTGATACGGGAAGAAAGGTAATAGAACAAGTATATCCTAAAAATGTGGAAGGAATCAAAGGAATCGTCGATCGCTTAACCCCAAAAGAGCAAGAGCAACTCGTGAGTCTCTTGCGAAAATTTCAAAAATAAAGGAGTTACTTTGCACCTGGAACGGGTTGTCGATGAGAAAAGATACGTTGGACCGTGAAACCGCTGATTTGGTATTGTTTTGCAATGCTCTTGACCGCACAGATGCCTTTTCAGGCATGAAGAATACACTGAATATTTTCTTTGGTTCTACGCTGATAGCGCCTCACAAATTCATAGGTTTCAGTACATCTTTTTTGAGAGCATGTACATACAAATTGTCTTTTTTTGAGTGGGAGAGTGAGAAGTTTCGGACAGAGGAGAAATGTTGTATTTTCTGCGTGCGGTAGTCGTGTATGGCTGTTTTCTGCGATTGGCAAATCGGGCAAAGGATCTCTTGTATGCCTTTGCGTGAGACTCGATTGTCCACTGGGTTTGTACACAGTCCTCAATGGTAACACCTTTTAAATGCAGTAGATTTTCGTTATCATCGTTTTGCACTTATCTTCACCCTTTCTATTATTGGTCGTACTTTCATTGTAAAGGGAAATGGAGATAAGTGCATTTTTTTGTAAAAAAATGTTAAGGTAGATTTTCCTACCCCAACATTATTATAACCTTTTTTCGGGTACATATAGAATACTCAATAGAAAGGGGAACCAATTGAAGAAACTACTGATTGGCTTTTTGGCTTGTGCCCTTTTTGGTGGGGGC
>CAMDZK010000141.1 GCA_945910665.1 uncultured Peptostreptococcaceae bacterium | reverse complement strand
ATGATATGGAATATAAAGAACGTAGATCACCACGATTACCAACCTATGATTATTCGAATTTTGGAACATATTTTCTTACAATTTGTACGCACGAGAAAAAATGCATATTTGGCGATTCAGTGAAATCCCATCCAGCAAAACAAGTCGTAGAGGATGTAGTACAATATTTAATTGAGCATGAGAATCATTTTAAGGTTTTAAAATATGTTGTGATGCCGAACCATATGCATTTATTATTGGCTAAGAAGAGCGATTCTGATGTTAGCGTTTCAGATTTTGTTCGTCGGTTGAAGAGTTTTACCACAAGGCAATTACGCAATTGTCAGAAAAACGGTGAGATTAGTAATTTGCCAGAGCAAATTTGGCAGCGGTCGTTTCATGATCGGGTTGTTCGTGATGAACGAGAATTTGAGATGGTTTGGACGTATATCGAGAATAATCCGAAGAAATGGGAATTGGATTGTTTTTATAAAGGTTGATGTTATTGGTAAGAGAGTTTTCCGAGTCAGATAATGTACTGTTGTATGTGACTGTATCGACGGGCGGAGCAGGAGCGCCGCCCCTACGACGAAACATTTCAACGTTGAAGAGTTTTACCACAAGGCAATTACGCAATTGTCAGAAAAACGGTGAGATTAGTAATTTGCCAGAGCAAATTTGGCAGCGGTCGTTTCATGATCGGGTTGTTCGTGATGAACGAGAATTTGAGATGGTTTGGACGTATATCGAGAATAATCCGAAGAAATGGGAATTGGATTGTTTTTATAAAGGTTGATGTTATTGGTAAGAGAGTTTTCCGAGTCAGATAATGTACTGTTGTATGTGACTGTATCGACGGGCGGAGCAGGAGCGCCGCCCCTACGACGAAACATTTCAACGTGTATCGTACAAAAAAACGGGAGGGTATCCTCCCGTTTTTTTTTGTATTATAAGAAATATGGGTCGTCTTCTGCGTCTATGAATTTCTTAGGATCGTAGTCAGTTTTAATTTCTTTCCATTCTACTTTCGACATATCTTTACTTGGTTTGTTGAGTTCTGGGTGTTTATTATTCGCTGCGTGGTTGGCTTGGCGGCTATCTCTTGTTGATTTATCTTCTAAATCAACGTCATTAATATCAATTTCTAGCGCTTTTGCCACGCCTTTTCCGTATTCTGGGTCCGCTTGATAGCAATGGTTGATATAACGATGCTTGATTTGTAGTGTGGAGTCTCCCATGTTTCTTGCGGTGTTCTCGCAGAGTACTTGTTGTTGTTCTGGTGTCATAGCGCGATAGAGCATTCCTGGTTGTGTGAAGTAATCGTGGTCGTCTTCTCTGAAGTCGTAACGATACACATCGCCGCCATCTTCCATTGGGTTGATTTCTTCTGGGTGCTCTGTCCAGTTTCCGTAGCTGTTGGGTTCATAATGGTTTTCAGATCCATGGTTTCCGTCGACACGCATTTGTCCGTCTCTGTGGAACGCATGTGGATGTTTCACAGCTTTTGGTGAGTTCACTGGAATTTGGTGGTGGTTCACGCCTAAACGATAGCGTTGTGCATCAGAATACGCGAAGATTCTCGTTTGTAACATTCTGTCTGGCGAGAAGCTGATTCCTGGGACCACATTGGATGGTGCGAAGGCTGCTTGCTCAATATCTTGGAAGAAGTTGTCTGCATTTCTGTTCAGTTCAAATTCTCCTACTGGAATGAGTGGGTAGTCTTTTTTGTACCATACTTTTGTTAAGTCAAATGGGTTGTACGGCATGTTTTTCGCTTGTTCTTCCGTCATGACTTGGATGTACATTTTCCATTTTGGATAATCGCCTTTTTCAATGGCTTCGTACAGGTCACGTCCATGACTTTCACGATCCATTCCAACAACTTTTTCCGCTTCTTGGTCTGTAAAGTTTTGAATTCCTTGTTGGCTTCTGAAGTGGAATTTCACCCATACGCGTTCATTTTGTGCGTTAATCATGGAATATGCATGGGAACTAAAACCATGCATAAAACGGAAAGAAGATGGAATTCCTCTATCACTCATAATGATGGTTACTTGGTGAAGTGCTTCTGGTAAGGATGACCAGAAATCCCAGTTTGTATTTGGACTACGCAAGTTTGTGCGTGGGTCTCTTTTTACGGCGTGGTTTAAGTCGATAAATTTTAAGGGATCACGAAAAAAGAATACTGGTGTATTATTTCCTACCATGTCCCAGTTTCCGTCTTCTGTGTAAAACTTAAGGGCAAATCCACGGATATCACGTTCTGCGTCCGCTGCGCCTCTTTCTCCAGCTACGGTAGAAAAACGTGCGACCATTTCGCATTCGTTTCCAACTTTGCTAAAGAGTTTTGCTTTTGTGTATTTGGTTATGTCATGGGTGACTCTAAACGTACCGAAAGCTCCAGATCCTTTTGCGTGCATTCTTCTTTCTGGAATCACTTCACGATTAAAGTGCGCGTGTTTTTCTAAGAGCCATGCGTCTTGCAGTACTGTTGGTCCTCTTTTACCAGCAGTCATAGTGTCTTGATTATTATCGACTGGAGCACCTGCTGCAGTTGTTATTTTTGGGAATTCACCTTTCTTGTCGTTTTTACTCGGTAGATTTTTTCCGAGTCCATTTTTATCCATCGGATTCATTTTCATGTCATCCTTTTTCATATCGTCTTTCAAATGGTTTTCCTCCTTCTTGTACTATTTGTACTTATTTAACTAATACCCAAAAGAGAGTGAAGTACTACTAATCCCCTCTCAGTCACGAAAAAATGCCACCCAGCACTCAATTCTAATAAGCAAGTTATACGTTTTTAACTGGATTCTGATTAAATTATAGATATATTTCAAAAATTGCAATTGAGTGCTGGGCTTTTAAACAGAAAAAATCCCCGGGGTGGGGATTTTATACCGAAGAAACGCATTATACGCAAGAGGTTCTTTTCTTCATTATATCATTGTCTTTGTCTCTTTTTTTCTCATAGAAATAATAGCAGCTTCTTCCGAAGGTGAAGCCCATGAGACTTCCGAAGAATACATCCGTGGGGTAATGGACGCCCATGATAACGCGGGAAATGCCCATGAGGAATCCGTATATCGTCAAGATAATTCCTAATCCTTTTAATCCCTTCTTTTCATCTAACAGTTTTCCGAGTGTGGGATAAAAGGATGCGCCGACGAAGGCGTGGCCGCTGGGGTAGGATAATCCTCCTTGTTCGATGATGGCATAGCCTACAGGTCTTGTTCTTCCAAAGCTGAATTTAAGGACTGTATTGACAAGTGACGCGATGGCGACGGTTGTGAAAAGGAGCAACGCTTCTTTGTATTGTTTCTTATAGATTAGATACAGCACAATGGGCAAACCTACTATTATATAGAACAATGGGTCCCCCGTTCTTGTGATGATTTCCATAATCCCATCTACAATCGGATGGGAGATGGAATGGACAGCATCTAATATGGTTGTATCGATGGTGACGCCTCTTCCACTTCGTTCGAATAGTCCAAAGAGGATTCCAAAGATCCATACGATTACAGTAAATATCCAAAAAGCGTGTCTTGGTGACGTTCTTTTATCCATAATTATCGTTTCACTCGTTTTAAGAGTATGCCTTTTAATTCGGTTGCTTCATCGACTCCTGATACAAAGACAGAGACTCCATAGACAGCGACTGCAATCAGTATTGCGAGAATCAGTTTTAAACGGCTACCATCCATGATGCTCGTGTAATAGTAAAATCCGCCAGATGCTGCTGCCATGAGGATGGTGCTAATGACAACTTTGATAGTACTTGGGATTATGCGACCAAGGGATAATCCTTTGAGGCGATATCGTAGGACAGACATAAGCAAAAGTGTACTTAAAAGCGTGGC
>CAMDZK010000140.1 GCA_945910665.1 uncultured Peptostreptococcaceae bacterium | reverse complement strand
AATGGCACGAATCATCGAGCGGAAGATCCAACGCCCATTTCTTCTTATAATGCCCCAGTCTTGCGTAGACGGTAATTGAATTTCCACATTATCATTACTTGCCTTCATGATACTCGCTTCGTTTTGAGCATTTTTTGTGAGCTCAGTACTCCCTACATCTCCTGCAATCATTGTAATATCCAGAGGTACGCCCGTTCCAAATTGGTCAAAGGCGTAGGTATTATACTGTGTATATGAAATTTCACCAGAATATATTTTTTCTAAGGACAAAAAGTTTTCATTGACATAATGAATGATTTGTGCCGTCTCTTCGATTTCAGGAGTGGTATCTTCTGCTGTTTTTTCGCGGGCAAGGGGACGCGTTTTTATTTCATCTCGAATGGATTCATCTTCATACATTCTCGTACTGCTTACTTCCCATAATTCGTCACGTCTTGGAATAATGAGATTTTGGATGGAAGAAACATCCACTGTATCATTGGGATTCACGTGAAGGAGTATCGTCTTGTACATGTATTCTGGTGCAATGGAACTTTCACTCGATTGCGCTGAGCGTACTCCCAGAAGTAACAGGGTTTCTTCATTGCCCGTTGCGTTTGGATCGATTGTGCCTTCTCCTGTTTGATCCATGACCAATTCATCGATTAATGTCGGGTTGATTTTTTCGGATATTTTTTCAAAGGTGTGGAGATATCCTCCCGAAGAAACTCGAATATGGGATAGATCTAAAACGATGAGAGAAAACCGAAATTGATTCTCCCCTTCGATTGATAATACTTCAATATCTTCTTCGTGGATGCCAATATCTGCAGGATTTTTACGATATTGTTGGATAGAAAAAGCAGTCGCATTGACCATCTTACTCTTAAAACGAGGCTCTGCAGCGTACCGTCCAAACATTCCAACAAAATCCTCGCTCATGAGAATCGTATTATTTTGTGTAAGGTTCGTGTCAAAACTTCCTGGGTCTTCCCCTTCACCTAAATAAAGGCTTTCTGATAAACGCCAAGTTCCTTTGATCGTTAATGTGCTTTCCGAAGGCGCCTTAATGTAGTCTACAATATTATCGGAGGTCAATAAACTTCCTTGCGTACCGCAACCACACAAGAAGATCGTCAGAACAAATATCATGATTTTTTTCATACGACCTCCTTCGGTAATTCAATGGAAACCACTGTTTCTTTTCCTAAAATACTTTCAATGACAAATTTTCCCCCATGAAGCTGGATAATTTCCTCGGAAATACTTAAGCCTAACCCAATATGGGACTCATTATGCGAGCCCTTATAAAATTTTTGTGTAACACGGCGGATTTCCTCTTCACTAATTCCCATCCCTGTATCGCGAATGGAGAGAAAGACGTTGTTTTCATTTTCCGATACATTGACTTCGATCAAACCACCGGCAGGGGTGAATTTTATGGAATTGTCGATGATATTGATTACGACTTGCTTAATTCTATTCTTATCAATTTCAGCGTAAATTTTTTCCTCGTCGTAATGCAGTTTCATACTAATATCAAAGGATTGTGCCCTCGGGGTCATTTGAGTGACAATGGCCTTCATTAAATTCGTTATGTTAACAGATTCTTTTCGAAGGCGCATTTTTCCAGACACAAAAGAAGAAAAATCAAGTAATTCTTCGACCATACGGGAAAGCCGATCGCTTTCATTTTCGATGATATCTAACCCTTGATCAAGGAGTGAGTCTTTTTCTTCCACTTCTCCTTTGAGAGTAATTGCCCAACCTTTAATCGATGTAAGGGGTGTGCGTAATTCGTGTGAAATAGAAGAGATAAATTCATTCTTGAGTTGTTCTTTTTCCACAATCGAATCACTTAAGGTATTCATCGTTCGGCCGAGAGTTGCAATTTCATCTTCACCTTCCTCAGGTGCACGAATCGTGTATTGCCCTCTAGACATGCGCGATGCAACCGCGGTCAATTCATTAATAGGTGTGATAATTGAGTTACTCAATAGGAGAATAACAAAAACACTCAGTGCGATGACGGCGAGACCAAGCACGATAAAAAGCGTTAAAATTCGATTCACCGCTGTATCTAAATCCGCTAAATTTACAGTATAACGAATCATCCCCACCTGGCTTGTTCGGTTATATAAAGGATACGAAATTGATAGATGAGTCTCGTTCTCTGGCCCTTTTTTTGTGTATAACGTTCCTAAATTTCCAGTGGCAGCATCGATGATATCTTGGTCTTGCAAAATTGTTCCCGTGAATTCATTGCCGAGCGTGTCAAGTAATACCTCTCCAGACAAACTGAGGATCTGTACTTGACCACGGGACGGATGATAAAAGCTCTCGTAGTCTTGTAAGATAACCTCGGATAAATCTAAATCGGAATAAGACGATGAATAGATTTCCGATGAATAAACAGCCTCATTGGAGAGAATGCTATGAGCAAACGAATAATAGTAATCACGAACAAAATACCAGAGAAAAATAATAAATATAATTGAAACGCCAATGACGATGAGAGATGTATAGGTGACTAGCTTCGTCTTGATACTCTTACCAACCATTATTATTCCTCAGCGTGCCAGCGATATCCCGTGCCCCATACGGTTTCTAAGTACTTTGGTCGTTGATCGTCTTCAATTTTTGTACGAAGGCGTCGAATATTGACATCGACAATCTTTGTATCCCCGACATAATCAGGACCCCAATGAATATCCAACAACTCATTTCTACTGAATGCTTTTCCAGGATTTTCCATGAAGTGTTTAATCAGTGTATACTCAGTTGGCGTTAAATCAACGACTACACCATTTTTAGTTAAGGAATGCGCTTGTAAGTCGAGTACAAATGGTTTTGATTCAATAATCGTTGATGGAGGCGTATTATCAGGTAAACGCCTGATGAGACTACGAATGCGAAGAATCAATTCTTGGGGATTAAAGGGTTTGACCATATAGTCATCCGCACCTTGCTCTAAGCCTTCGATTTTGTCGATATCTTGCGTTTTTGCCGTAAGCATAATAATTCCAATCCCAGGTTGCTCTTTTCTAAGGATGCGGCACACTTCATACCCGTCGATGCCTGGCAACATAATATCCAAGATGACAATGTCCGGTTTTTCTTTGCGGGCGATATCTACTCCTTCTTCTCCAGAACCTGCTTCTAGGGTGATGAAGTTTTCTCGGTCTAAATTTATTTTTGTAAATTTACGAATACTTTCTTGGTCCTCAATCAATAATACTTTTAGTTCCATGTCCCTCTCCTTCTGTAAAAACCAAATAAGCAGCACCTAGCATTCCTGCTGTATTGAGATGTTTTGCTGGCAAGAGTTTCGTTCTAGGAACAAAGCTCATACTGTTGCGATATTTTTTTTCTAAGGCGTCCCACCAATATTTTTTATCGTGAATGAGTCCCCCACCGATAACAAACGCTTCAGGGTCGAAGAGATGTTTTAAGGATGTAAGATAGTTAGAAAAATCAAAAATAAATTCATCGATAATTTCTTGCGCCACTGGGTCTTTTTCTGATTCATAGAAGACAGTGCGCGTTGGTGGCTGATTTTTTCGTTGAACAAATTCGTTTTTTAGAGCAGTTGCGGAAATATATTGTTCGATACATCCTTTTTGACCGCAAGTACAGGTTCTTCCATCGGGCTGGTATATCATATGTCCAATTTCCCCCGCTTGTTTGTAGTGACCGTGATGAATGCCATAGCGTTTATCAAAATACGCACCCCCGACACCGGTACCTAATGTAATTAGCATAAAAGATGAAAGTTCAGTGCCTGCACCCGTCCAAGCTTCGCCAATTGCGGCACAATTTGCATCGTTATCTGCTTTGAGAATACCTTCTGGCCGGGCTACTTCTAATTGTTTT
>CAMDZK010000139.1 GCA_945910665.1 uncultured Peptostreptococcaceae bacterium | reverse complement strand
AACAAGCGATAGGCCAATTCGATGTCGGAGATGACTTCGATTCCCTTTTGATGAGCTACCTCTATAAGCGGGTGATCTGGATAAATCCCTGGGCTTTTTAAAATAAAGTCCACATTTTCGAAAGGAACCTCTTCAATTTTTGAAATGAGGGGAATTTCTGCATATTTCTCTTCGATTCCATTTCCGCTTTCATCAAAAATTATCAATTTGCATTTCCCATAGAGCGCTTCCAAAGAGGCAAGCCCGGTTACGCCAAGGCCAAAGAGAAGAATTTTTGTTTTGTCGAGTTTCATTAGATGAGAACACCTCCCGTGTGTGCATAGAGATAAAGGGCTACACTCACGCTTAATAAGGAAATCATACCAAACCATATGACAATTTTTTGTTCTGGTACTCCTTTTAACTCATAATGATGATGAATCGGGCTCATTAAGAAAATTCTTTTTCCACCCGTTTTTCGAAAATACATAGTTTGTATGATGACAGAGCCTGCCTCGATGACATAAATGAGTCCAATGATCGGTAAAAACCAAATCGTCTTTGTTACGATTGCTAACAGTGCAACTGCACCGCCAAAAGCCATGGAGCCAGTATCTCCCATAAACACTTTTGCCGGATTTGCATTAAAAAATAAGAAAGCGATGAGTGCTCCTGCAAAGCTCATGGCAAAGGCGCTTACTTCAAATTGTCCTTGGAGACCAGCAATTACTGCGTAACCCAAAAACACAAAGACACTTACTAAAGAGCTAAGTCCATCCAGTCCGTCGGTGATATTGGTTGCGTTGACTGTACCCACCAAGACAAAGACGGCAATTGGATAAATGAAAATACTCCAATTCATCAACCCTTCCACGAAAGGAACGTATTGCATTGGTAAATTTCCACGCCACGCAAAAAGTGCGACGAGAACGACTGCAGCGCCGACTTGTAGAATTAACTTCTGTCTTTCATTTAAACCTAAAGATTGCTTTTTTAAGAGTTTTTCATAATCGTCAATAAAACCAACGGCTCCAAAAGCGAGCATTCCTGCAATGATAATCCACGTATTAAAATTTCTAAAAAAGAGTACACTGATTAGAAGGATTGGAATCACCATCCAAATGCCCCCCATCGTCGGTACGCCACTTTTCGCAAAATGACTTTCTGGACCATCCTCACGGATTGGTTGGCCCATTTTTAATCGCTCTAAAATGGGAATACCCATGCGACATGAAATTGCCGTCAATACAAAGGATCCCAATAAAAATAAAATTGAATCAAACATATTATTCACTCCCATCCTTCCTATTATACTCTAATCCCAAGGGTAGGACTACTCTCCTTGATTTTCTCCATCTTCCATCGGTTCTCCTTCATCCATCTCATCGAAAGGAATTTCTTCTTGGATTTCTTCTTCGTCTGGTTCTTCTAAGATTGATTCATCCGCATTCGCTGGAAGTGCTCCTTCTACCACAGTAGGGTCAAATTCTGTTTCGGGGAGTTCTTCTGTTGGTTCATCTCCACGGAGGGCGATGTAGCGTTCAAGAATTTTTCGCGCGAGTGGTGCGGCTGTTGTATTCCCAGAAGGATAGGCATTGGGTTCATCAACGACGACAAGCATGGCAATCTCTGGATTATCCGCTGGATACACGCCGACAAAAGAGCCGACGACGATGTCTTGCGTATACGCTCCATCGATGAACTTAACGGTCGTCCCGGTCTTCCCACCGACTTTATAGCCAGGGATAAATCCCCCATCGGCAGTCCCATGTTCGACGCCGTGCTGCAAGACTCTGCGCATGGCTTCAGAAGTTTCTTGGGCCAAAACTCTTCTTAGAGGTTTTGGTTGGAAACTCTCTTTTACTTGTCCTTGTTCATCGGTAATTTCTTGTACGATTTGCGGTTGGAAAAGAGTGCCACCGTTCACAGTAGCTGCAATGGCATTCAGCATTTGCAGAGGTGTGACTGCGACACCATGACCATAGGAATTTGTCGCAAAAGTCGCTTCATTAATCGAAGCTGGTCCTTCCGGCATAATTCCTTCGGCTTCCGAAGGGAGTCCAATATTTGTTATCTCCCCAAAACCAAAAGCTTCCATATACGTGCGCGCCTTTTCTTTTCCTAGGGTGCGAATCATTTCGACAAAGGCTACGTTACAGGATTCATCCATCGCTTCTGTAAAGTCAATATCGCCGTGGGGGTCGTCATATCTCCAACATCTGATCGTAACCCCTGGAATGTCCGTTACTAAGCCATCACAATGGTAGACTGTATCTTCATCAGCGGTCCCTTCTTCGTATGCTGCAGCCGCTGTTATGACCTTAAAAACAGACCCTGGTTCGTAGATATCTTGGAAACTAAAACTGCGCCACATTTGAAATTGTTTTTCTAAGCGGCGATCATCAGTCAGCGTTTCTAACTCTTCTTTTTCTTCTGGCGTGCGTCCTTCCAGAGGTTCATTGGCATCTAATGCGGGAAAATCGAGCATCCCTAAAATACGTCCATCATTAGGATCCATGGCGATAATAGACATTTTCTTTGGTGTCATTTCCTCATAGGCTTTTTGCCCTTCCTCTAACATAATTTTCTGCAATTCCGCATCGATTGTCAGACGAATGGTGTTTCCTTTTTGGGAAGGATATACTTCTTCTTGCTGGTAGGGAACGGGAATTCCACCAGAATAGGAGTAGAGCTGGGTTTTACCCATTACCCCTTGTAGTTCGCGGTCATAATAGGATTCAATTCCGACTGTACCAATTTGCTCCCTGTTTGTGAAGCCGACAACAGCACCAGAAAGTTTCCCATCGGGATATCTTCTTTGATTTTGCGTGATAACAGAAATTCCACCGGATTCAATGGCCATTAATTGCTCTGCTTGCTCTGCTGAAATCTCTACATCCGCAGTAGTGAAATTTCCAGTAAGCCACTCGCTTGTCTTTTGTTCATCCACACCGAGAATATTTTGGAGTTGTTTTGCTACACCACCTTTGTCTTCGATTTCCTGAGGAAATAGATACAGAACAAAGGCCTTTTCATCGTAGGCGAAAACATAACCGTCTTTGTCGACAATCTGCCCTCTTTCTGGGTATAAATCGACGGTTTTTCTCGTCAATTCCAACATTTGCTGTTTGTATTCTGTGTTCATTAATTGCAACCAAAAGAGGCGCCCTAGGATGATAAGGACAAATAATCCACATAATCCTAAAAGGACGCCAATTCTGATTGTAACATTCGTTTTCTTATCCATTGTACTTCTCTCTATTGATATAACAAGCCGATGACAATCGTCGAAAGTTGGCCTAATAAAGGCGTACCTAAATAACTTCTCTCCGTTTTTACAGGCTGTGCGATTGCCGTGAACGATTGTGTCTGCTTTTCTGATTCTTCCATGTGTAACTTTTCTTTCGCAATCAAAGCAAAATCACTTCGATTTTCTGCTTGGAGAGCGATCTTCAATGAATCGCGTTTTGCTTGTAACGATTCTATTTTTTGATCTAATGTCGCCGATTGTTGACCTAATAAGGCAATTTGCGAATAGCGAAAAACCGAACCAATAAACAATCCGATCAAAATAAAGAATATAAAACTCCCCAGTACAAAACGAGCAATCGGTTTGCGATTCCTTGTTTTTACAGTATTCTTTCTCGTTTTGTTGGGTTGTCTAGTCATGATGTTCTCCTATATCTTTTCTGCAATCCGAAGTTTCGCACTTCGCGCGCGGGAATTCGTTTCCATTTCTTCTTTTTTTGCAATCATTGGTTTTCTCGTGATTATGCGCGCCACTCTTCGGTGGTCACACACACATACGGGGAATTGAGGTGGACAAATGCAATCTCTATTTTGATCCACCATAAACTGCTTCACTATCCGGCC
>CAMDZK010000138.1 GCA_945910665.1 uncultured Peptostreptococcaceae bacterium | reverse complement strand
ATCGGCTCCCGATGTACAGGACGCTGCAATGCGCTTGAAACCAGTTAGCGGCGAAAAGAAAAAGATGTGAAAGTCGAGGGAAATAAAAAGAAAGAGTGAGTAATATGTCCTTCACCAAGACGATAAAAGAAGAATGCGCAAGGAATGAGCGCGATGACAGAGATATTCTCCTCGCAGAATTGGCTGCCATTATACGAATCAATGGCACGATTTTAGTCCCCTTTTTTGAAATGAAAGGGATTCGATTTAATACGAGCAAGTATTCAACCGCGCGCAGAATCTTTTATTTATTAAAAAAAGTGACCGGAAAAGACGCTACCCTGTCACAAGTCCAACGGGGGACCATCCATAAGAAAACAATCGAAATTGAACTCGATGATGCGATGGCAACTCGATCCCTATTACTTGAAATAGGGCTCATGGATGAACAAAATAATTTCGTAGATAAAGTGCCATCTAAATTACTCTGGGGCTCCAATCGCTCCAGAGCATTTTTGCGTGGTGCCTTTTTGATGGCGGGGTATTTATCGTCACCCGAGAAATCTCATCACTTAGAACTTGAAGTTCCAAGTGCAAATGCGGCAAAACTCATCGGCAGAGTCATGAAGAAGTTTGACTTAGTACCAAAAGTGCAAGAAAAGAAAGATTCCGTTGTTCTCTATGTGAAAGACGGGGACCAAATTGCCAAGTTTTTGAGCTTAATCGAAGCTTTTCAGTCTTTGCTCGTTTTTGAAGATGCGAGAGCTTTAAAAGATATGCGCAATCAAATTAATCGAAAAATCAATTTTGAAACAGCCAACCTTGATAAAACTGTCAGTGCGGCCATGCGCCAAGTGAAACTCATCGAAGAATTAAAAAAAGAAGGAGGCTTTCGCTATTTGGCCCCTGAACTCAAAGAGTTGGCCCACCTACGCATTGTAAATCCGCAGGCCACACTAAAAGAACTGGGAGAAATGAGTCAACCGCCACTCTCCAAATCTGCAGTAAACCATCGTTTACGAAAGCTCGTGCAAATTGCGGAAAACTATTTTGAAAAATAAAAAAGAGCAATGATATGCTCTGATTACGTCTAAAAATCTATAAAAGTTGAAGGAAGTCATCGGAGTTTCCTTGCGAGGCCATATCTTGCCGTGTAATTTTTTCTCACACGGTGCGAAGCATCCGTGCTCGACCGTTGAAGCCCTAGCAAGCTTTCCCAAAAAACTTTACCTTTTTGGAAGAAAGAAACTGCTGAGTGTGCCGAGTAAGAAACTCCTAGGAGCGACCTGATGCAATCGTCTGTGGTATCCAGGCGCTCTCCTTCTTACTTGTCGATTCCCATGGTAGGAAAGGCCGATTCGATAATGGAACGGTCAATCAATTGGAAATCATTTAAAACGCGATCCGTCCATTGGGGAAGGTCTTGATTCGTCTTAAACTTATTGTAGGTTTCAATCGCTTCTTCAATGATTTGTAAACTCTGAAAATCGAGAGCCGTATTTTTGGGATCATAAGCTACAGCTACTGATTTATAGGGAGTTTCGTTGGGCTTTACAGATCCTGAAAGTGGATGTGTTTCTAATTGCCACCCATCGTGCACGAGACGACGAAGCGCATCTAACACTTCAAAATATCCGTAACTATCAATAAATTCAATGTCGATTTTACCTTGATGATGTTCAAGAACCGACGGATTATTTGTAACAATTTTTCTTTTCAATCCAATCACCTCATAACGATTATAACGAAACATTGATCATTTAGAAAGGGATAGCATGACACAATTTACTCACCTTCATGTCCATACAGTCTATAGTCTACTCGACGGGTACGCGCCCATCGATACATTGCTCGATGAAGTCAAAGCCCTTGGTATGGATTCCATCGCCATTACAGATCATGGAAATATGCATGGAGTCGTTCAATTTTACAAGACTGCAAAGAAAAAAGGAGTGCACCCTGTCTTAGGTTGTGAGATTTATACAGCATACGATAGCTATCTTGAAAAAGATCCTAAAGAAAGAGGACAATACCACCTCGTTCTTTTAGCTGAAAACAATACAGGATATAAAAACTTAATGAAGATTGTCTCAGAAGGGTATGTTCACGGCTATTACTATAAACCACGTGTTGATCGGACAGTCTTGGCAAAATACAGCGAAGGAATCATCGCAACTTCTGCATGTCTCGGTGGAGAAGTTCAATATTTTCTTCTTCAAGGGGATTACGAAGAGGCAAAGCGAGTTGCCTTAGAATATAAAGAAATTTTTGGAGAAAATAACTTTTATTTAGAACTGCAAGACCACGGGCTCAAGGAACAAAAGCTTGTGAATCAGCTCTTGTTGCGTTTATCAGAAGAAACAGACATCCCACTCGTAGCGACGAACGATGTGCACTATGTACAAAGGACCGATGCGAATGTACACGATGCGCTCTTGTGTATCCAAACCGGTAAAAAAATCGATGACCAAGACCGTATGCGTTTCCCTGGCGAAGAATTTTATTTAAAATCGCCCGATGAAATGCTCACGCTCTTTCCGCACCAACGAGAAGCATTAGAAAATACCTATGCTATTGCCCACCGCTGTCAAGTCGATTTAGATTTTTCTACACTCCATCTGCCTGGTTTCACAGCTCCTGGAGAGTTGAATAACGAAGACTATCTTAGAAGTCTCGTCGAAGATGGACTTCTCCTACGCTATGGTACGATTACTGATGAAATTCGAGAACGAGCCAACTTTGAACTCGATACCATTCGCGACATGGGGTATGTAGACTATTTTCTCATCGTGTGGGACTTTGTGAATTATGCAAGAAAAGAAGAGATCATCGTAGGACCTGGGAGAGGAAGTGCTGCGGGGTCCATCGTTTCTTATGCACTAGGAATCACGGGAATTGACCCCATGCAGTACCAGCTTCTCTTTGAACGTTTCCTCAATCCAGAACGGGTGTCTATGCCCGATATCGACATCGACTTTTGCTATGAACGACGCGAAGAAGTCATCCAATACGTTATTGATAAATATGGTGCCGATCATGTCGCACAAATTGTCACCTTTGGTACAATGGCTGCCCGGGGTGCGATTCGCGACGTGGGGCGTGTGATGGATGTAAACGATAACAAAGTGGACAGCATCGCAAAAATGGTGCCTACGGAATTAAATATTCGCCTTGATGATGCAATCGAAAAAAGTCATGAATTAAAAACGGCCTATGCAACAGATGAAGAAACAAAAGAAATTTTAGATGTTGCTTTGCAACTAGAGGGGATCCCAAGACATACATCCACGCATGCAGCGGGAGTCGTTATCTCAAAGGATCCCATCGATGAGTATGTCCCACTATGCTTAAATACGGGCGTCACTGCAACGCAGTTTACAATGAACGAACTAGAAGAATTGGGTCTGTTAAAAATGGACTTTTTGGGACTACGTACACTCACCGTCCTGCAAGACACCGTTCGTTTTATCAAAGAAAATCATGGGGAAGAGCTGCTCTTAGAAAATATCCCTTTGGATGACAGAGATGTTCTACGACATTTTCACGATGCAGATACTATCGGTATCTTTCAGTTTGAGTCGAGAGGCATGCGCAACTTCCTGAGAAAATTAAAAGCGACAGAATTTGAAGATTTAATAGCAGCAAACTCTCTGTTTAGACCGGGTCCTATGCAAGAAATTGACCACTATATTGAAAACAAACATAACTCGGAGCAAGTTGAATATTTGCATCCAAAATTAGAGCCAATTCTCAAGAAAACATACGGTGTCATTGTGTATCAAGAACCAGTGATGCAGATTGCCCAGGAAATCGGAGGATTTTCTCTAGGCGATGCGGAAATGCTCAGGCGCGCCGTGGGTAAAAAGACAAGCGACGTCATG
>CAMDZK010000137.1 GCA_945910665.1 uncultured Peptostreptococcaceae bacterium | reverse complement strand
TGTACAACGACTATATTATCGTTGGACCAAAAGAAGACCCAGCCGGTTTAAAAGCGGACTTTGGAAATGACGCCATCGGAGCATTAAAAGCACTCCAAGAAAAAGCACAACCTTTTGTTTCCAGAGGCGATGACTCTGGTACGCACAAAAAAGAACGAGCGATTTGGAAAGCAGCAGGCATTGAAGATCCAGCAGCAACAGCAGACAATAGCAATTGGTATACATCCGCTGGAAAAGGCATGGGAGATGTCCTCACCATGGCATCTGAAATGCAAGCGTATACTTTAGCCGATCGCGCCACATATCTCAGCATGAAAGACAACTTAGATCTTGAGATTGTCGTAGAAGGGGCAGAAGACTTATTGAACCAATATGGTGTGATTGCAGTTGCAGAAACTGTTTCTGACAAAATCAATACAGAAGGTGGTCAAGCCTTCGTCGATTGGATTCTTTCTGCAGATACACAAAAACTCATTGGTGAATACGGCGTCGAAGAATTTGGAGAACCACTCTTCACACCGAACGCGAAGTAATATTTGCAAAAGGAGCCCTGGATGCATCACTTAATCGAAGGATGTAGAGAAGCATTAAACCTTTTGACACAAGGAGACCCAGAGGTATGGCAAATTGTCTTCCTCTCTCTCCAAGTGTCAACCACAGCGACCCTCGTCGGGGCGCTTTTTTGCATTCCAATCGGTACGATGTTGGGCCTGAAAGATTTCAAAGGAAAAAGAGTATTGGGTCGTGTATTATTTACGCTCATGTCTACACCTTCAGTCATCGTAGGCCTCCTCGTCGTCCTGTTCATTTCCAGAAATGGACCTCTTGGTTTCACAAATTTGTTGTATACAAAAGAGGCGATGATTATCGCCCAAACGCTCCTCATAGCACCGTTGCTGCTGGGCCTAAGCTTTTCTGCTTCCAAACGAAGGGGAAAAGAAATAGAACAAATTGGTAAAACCTTAGGGGCTAATAAAAAACAACGCCTATTCCTCGTCCTTCGGGAAATGCAAGGGGACAATGTGTCCCATACGATGACAGCCTTCTCTCGTGCGATTTCAGAAGTGGGAGCGGTGATGATTGTCGGAGGAAATATCAAATACCACACCCGCGTGATGACAACGTCCATTTCCATGCTCAATTCCATGGGAGAATATCCCATGGCCATCGCCTTGGGAATGGTTCTTCTTCTTATTTCTTTGGGGATTACTTCCATCGTGTACCGCTTTCAGGAGGACGCCAATGCTAATTGATTGCAAAAACATCGTCAAAAAATTTGGGGATGATCTCATCTTAAATTTTGACCATTTAACCATCGGTGCGGGGGAAACATGGGGAATTATCGGAGAAAATGGTTGCGGAAAGACGACTTTCTTGCGCATGGTGGCAGGGCTTGACTTGGAATTTGCAGGAAGCATTCTCTACAATCAAAACCCATTGGATTCAACCACCGAAAAGCGAATGACTCTCGTCATGCAAAAACCCCATATGCTCAAGCGAAGTGTGGAAAAGAATCTTGCCTATCCTTTACTCATACGCGGGTATAGAAAAGAAGAGATCAACAAAAAAGTCGAAGTGATTACAAAGCAATTTGCCATTGCAGACCTGTTGAAAAAACGGGCGGATACTCTATCTGGTGGAGAAATGCAAAAGGTGAACTTAGCTCGTGCCCTCATCTTTGAACCGAGGCTCTTGCTTTTAGATGAACCAACGGCTAGCATTGCACCCGCTTATGTGGAGACAATGGGAGAAATTCTTACAGAATATATTGAAAAAAACAAGCCAACGGTACTTTTAGTCACCCATCAATACAAACAAGCGGAAAAATCAGCAGAAAAGATTGTCCGCTTTCATCGAGGTACAGAATATGAAATTCTTTCAAACGATTGAGACGACAGGAGCCGTCTCTTTGATGCTTGAAAAAGCACACGATAAAGACCATCCAACAGAAAATATCGCTTTAGAAGAGAGCTTGCATCGAACCATTGCAAAAGACATCGCCATTCCAGAAGACATTCCAAACTTTAGACGCAGTACAGTCGATGGATATGCGGTGAAAAGTGCAGATGTACAAGGAGCCACAGAAAGTATTCCCGCCATGCTCAAAATTTTGGGTGAAGTGCACATGGGAGAGACGGCGCAGATTCCCTTGGAAAAAGGAACGGCAATCTACGTCCCTACAGGAGGCATGATTCCAGAAGGGGCTGACACGATGGTGATGATTGAATACACCAAAGTGATGGGAAAAATGGTCCTCGTCTATAAAACCCAAGCGCCCTCCATGCACATGGTTTTTCCCGGTGATGACGCAAAAAAAGGGGAAGTCCTCATAAAAAAATCGACGAAGATTACACCAGGTGTGCTCGGTGTCCTAGCAGCTTCAGGCATCTATGAAGTTCCTGTGTATCAGCGTCCGACGGCCTTAATTTTATCCACTGGCGATGAAATCGTGGGCCCGGGTGAAGAATTCACATTGGGAAAAATTCGAGATATTAATAGTTATACCATTCGAGGCATTTGGAAAGATTGGCAAGGGGAAGTGATCTCTGCCAAGCGCGTCAAAGATGATCGGGCATTACTGGAGCAAGAAGTAGAAAAAGCCATCGGCTACGTAGACTTTGTGCTACTGTCTGGTGGAAGTAGCGTGGGGGTACGCGACTTCACGAAAGATGTCATCGAAAAATATGCAGGGAAACTTCTTTTTCACGGCTTAAATTTAAAACCGGGAAAACCCACATTGGCAGGATACACAAAGGGAACTTGGCTCATTGGACTTCCAGGACACCCCGTATCCGCCATGCATGTACTCCATGAAGTGATTCGCCCCTATTTAGAAGCAGTGTACGGAAATTCTCTCGTACAAAAAATTCGCGCAAAGCTTGTAGAAAACATCGCCTCCTCTCCTGGAAAGAGGACCATTCAGCCCGTTAATGTTTGGCGTGAAGAAGGCGAGTGGCGGGCAATACCCCATTACAGTGCATCTTCGCTCATCACGCAATTTGTGCGGGCAGATGGTGTGATTACCATTCCACGGGAAGTGGAAGGATTGTACGAAGGCGACTGGGTCGAAGTAGAGGTAAGACAATGAAACGAAATACGTATATCCACAATCATCCGTTAAAACAAACCCAAGAAGGCTTTTTTGGAGCGATTCAATTGAATCCAAAAGTTGAAAGGATCCCTGTGACAAATGCTTTAAGCCGCATGACAAGCGACGGGGTTTTTGCTAAAAAATCATCTCCAGGATACAATGCAGCGGCTATGGATGGCATTGCCGTCTTTTCAATGACGACGGAAAGCGCACGTCCCACAGCGCCTCTCATTTTAGAAGAAGATGAATATTCTTATATCAACACGGGCAATCCCCTGCCAAAAGGGGCCGATGCAGTCATTATGATTGAAGATGTTGTAGACCTTCATGATGGGACGGTGCGCATTCACCAAGCAGCCCACTCGTGGCAACATGTGCGTCCCATTGGGGAAGATATTGTCGAAACAGAGCTCATTGTGCCAAAAAATCATCGAATTCGCCCCGTCGATTTGGCGGCGCTTTTAGCCGGGGGAATCACAGAGGTCAGCGTCTACCAAAAGCCAGTTGTGGGCATTTTACCTACAGGTTCTGAAATTGTAGAAATGACCGATGAAGTCACCCACGGTAAAATTATTGACTCCAATTCCTGGATGGTCGCAGGCTTGATTGAAGAAGCAGGCGGCTTAGAAAAACGCTACGCACCTGTAGAAGATGACCCAGAAAAACTGCGAGCAGCGATTCTAAAAGCCACAGAAGAAGTGGACATCCTTTTGATTGGAGCGGGAAGTTCTGCGGGAAATAAAGACTTTACCCGTGTCCTCATTGAAGAATTAGGGGAAGT
>CAMDZK010000136.1 GCA_945910665.1 uncultured Peptostreptococcaceae bacterium | reverse complement strand
AAGCGGCGACGCATTGCCACCGCCTTCTCGCTCTATTGAAGTTCTACAGTTTTATCAAAGATGAATTGGCCGCCTTCGATTTTTTTGATGTACGCCATGCTCTTAATGGCATCGCCGTTTTCATCAAATTTCAAGTCTCCAGTGACACCGCTCATTTCGACGGTTTTCAAAGCTTCAGCAATGGCTGCGGAATCGGTTGTTCCCGCTTTTTCAATGGCAGCGTAGGCTGCATTGTATGCATCAAATGCGAGCGCGGAAACGGCTGCTACACCTTCTCCACCATTTTTGGTTACGTATTCATCGTTTCCTTTGACGAATTCTTTAAAGCCTTTTACAAATTCTGCGGCTTGTGGATTGGATGTATCTCCTTCATCGAAGAATGTTGAAATAGCAACACCTTCTGCGGATTCTCCAGCGTTTTCAATAATGGTTTGGTTCTCCCACGTATCCCCCGCCATAATTTGTGCTTCAATCCCTAATTCTCTGGCTTGTTGTAAGAGAAGAGGCGCTGTAGCAATGGAAGATGGAGCAAAAATTACATCGGGATTTGCTGCTTTAATATTCGTTAAAATTGCACGGAAATCGGTTTGGTTGGTTTGGAATTGCTCTTCGGCGACGAGAGTTCCACCTTTTTCTTCAAAACCTTTTTTGAAGAAGTTCCCAAGACCAGAAGAATAGTCGTCCCCTAATTGGGTGATAAGTGCTGCATTTTTCGCGCCATTTTCAATGGCGTAGGTTGCCATTACTTCCCCTTGGAATGGGTCGATAAAGCATGTGCGGAAATAGTATTCATTGCCCTGTGTTACTTGTGGGTTGGTTGCTGAAATTGCAATAGCTGGAATTTTCGCTTCTTCAAAAGTAGGTCCAGCTGCGATGGATACACCGGATCCATAGGAGCCTAATACAATCGATACACCTTGCGATACAAGAGATGAAGCAGCTCCTACGGCTTCTGTTTTATCGGATTTGTTATCGACTTCTACGAGTTCAATCGTGTACTCTTTTCCGTCTAAAGTAACGGTTTTCTTTTGTTCATTTGCGTAGCGAACCCCTAACACTTCTTGGAATCCACCCCCGCCATTTTCACCTGTAACTGGTTCAAAAACGCCAATTTTGATGACATTATCTCCACTCGCGGTTTCTCCGCCACCGGTTGTTGCCGTTTCGTTCGCTGGTGTACACGCTGCCAATAAAGCAACTGCCATCAACGCTGCTACCATTTTTTTGAAACTTTTCTTCATTTCTTCGTACCCCCTTTTACTTGTCGATGTATCGACGTGTTAGCAATCTTAAGATTACTTTATAACATTATGCCATATTCTTTTTCACTTTACAACGCTTTTTTCTGTTTTCTCCTGTTAATTTAATCTCTTAAAAAACGTGCAGTAAACAATTGTTTTATCTAAACGCAACAAGTACTCTTGTATCGAAATTTAAAATATCGGAAATATAAAAAATAGACCCCTGGCAGGTCTATTTTCGCATCGTAAATATAAACTATTGTCCATAGGATTCAAAACGGATAAGTGCGTCATCCATCTGTTCTTTACGAATGAGTTTTGGGGCACCTGCACTCATAGCGCGCCACTGAATTTCAGCGACAAATTCCATCGATAATGCAAGGTGATAGGCTTCCTTTAATGAATTTTCACCGCAAATGAGACCATGATTCCCTAAGAGGGCGGCTTTTGATTGCCCAATTGCATGGGCACAAGCATCCGCTAGAGCATCCGTCCCAAAAGTGACATAGGGAACACATGGCACTTCGTGTACCCCTGCGTTTCCAATCAAATAATGAACCGCGCGTATGGGTTCACCCAACGCCGAAAGCGTCGTGCAATAGGTAGAATGCGTATGGACAATCGCTGAAAAATCTTCTCGCTCTTTGTACAGCGTCAAGTGCAAAGAAAGTTCACTGGAAGGTTTGCCCCCTTCTAACACTGCACCCTTTTCGTTCACAAGTACAATCTCTTCTGGTGTGAGCGTATCATACGGAACACCGGAAGGTGTAATGGCAATGAGCCCTGTTTCTTCATCTTTTGCGCTTAAGTTTCCACCGGTTCCTATAATTAACCCATCTTCTTCCATTTTCTTTCCATAATACACAAGAGCTTCGCGTATGCTTTGTAATTGCATGATAACTCCTTATTCATAAAATGAACTCTGTTCCATCGAAAAATACTGCTCTAACTGATGCGGTGCAAAAACCCCGTGCTCTGTGACAATCCCGGTTATCAAAGAAGCAGGGACAATATCAAAGGATGGATAATACCCTTTCACGCCTTCTTTTGTATGGCATACTCCGCCAA
This sequence comes from uncultured Peptostreptococcaceae bacterium, assembly GCA_945910665.1. GTDB lineage: Bacteria > Bacillota > Clostridia > Tissierellales > Peptoniphilaceae > JAAYQA01. Next base: position 1,595 of record CAMDZK010000136.1, on the reverse strand, counting down.
TCGAAAGAACGGCATCTGGATTTCTTTCTTCCATTTGAAAATCTTTTGTATGAATCCCCTGTTCAGGTACTCCTGTAACATAGTAAGGAATATCATAAATACGTGCCAATTGAGCAATCCCGAGTGTGCCAACTTTATTGACAATCCAACCTTCTTCAGAAAATGTATCCGCTGCAGAAGTAAATGTATCGACCCTGCCTTGTGACAACACATTGGCCACCATATTGTCTGTGATGACGGTTGTATCCCAACCTGCGTCTTGAAAAACTGACGCGGTCAAACGAGCCCCTTGTAAATAAGGTCTCGTTTCAAGACAGATGACCTTGAGAGCTTTTCCTTGTTCCCTTGCAGCGACGACCATTCCTCCAAGAACAGTTTCTGCATAACATTGGGTGAGAATGGTGCTCCCATCAGGAATCAGGTTCATCAAATGGGAAGCCACTTCACGCATCGTCTTATAACGTTTTTGTAAGGACCGATATACTTGATTAACAATGACTTGTACAGGGTCCGCTCCTCCTTCTAAGGCGTCCTTTGCTGCGCGAGACGCAGCGATTGCAATCACTCTATACCTATGACTTTGCGTAGGACGTGCATTGGATAAAATTTGAATTCCCTCTTCTAAGTGCTTCTGAAGTTTTCCGTCTCGCATCCCCTCTTGTGCTGCTAGCGCCATTCCAAGGCCAATGGCCGTATAGGGTCCGGCACTTTGGGTGACCATGGAAGCAATCGCCTCTGCCACCTCTTGAACAGTTTTACACTCGACAAATTCTACGGAAGGATAGATGCGCCGATCTAAAATATACACTTTCCCATTCGTAAATCGGGCGATGTTTTCATATTGCAATAAAAAGGGCATCCCTTCGTCATATCGCATGAATAGACCCCCCTTCTAGGACCATCTCTTTTCCTTGCAAAAGAACTGCTTTTTCAAGTTCTTGTTGCTTTTCAATGGTTTGACACATCCATGGTGATTTTGCATCTCCAATGGTCCGCCGAATCATTTCAAGTCCTGCAGTTGTGAGCATATCCTGCTCAAAAAGAGGACCCATCTCAACCTTCGTCCCATGATAAAATGTCTCCATCTCACAGAATAGCCATAGGGCGAAATCATCATTGCCGCTAAATTGATGATATAAATAACCTAAGTATAGATTTCCAAGGAGCATCCCCGCATCAAAACCTATGGGACCGCATGTTGCAAATTCAGAATCGAGAATGCGAATCGTGTCTTTTATCCACACACTTCTATCATGTAAATCACCGTGCAAGAGCGTTTCTTTATCCTTTATAAAGCGATGTTTTAACTCCTGGGATTTTTGAAAAAGTTCCTCTGTATATATTTCTTTTCTTACAAATTCTTCTAAACCCTCCGGCACCTGATTTCTTCCCTGTTCATCATTAAATGGTTCTGTAAAAACTAGGCGCAGAGTGATGTCTGTCATTTCCTCGTTGTCAACTTCTCCATGAAACTCCATCCCTCTTCGACAGGCGCTGATACAAAACTGAGCCAGTTGTTCTCCTATGTTGTCGATTCTTTTTCTCTGCAAAAAATGAGAATACAAACTCTCGTACTCTTTCAAATCCTCCATAAT
>CAMDZK010000135.1 GCA_945910665.1 uncultured Peptostreptococcaceae bacterium | reverse complement strand
AGGTTTCGTATGTCAGAAATCTTTTGTATGAGTCCTCGGTGATATATATGACCAATCACAAGTGCGCGTAAATCCTTTGGACTTGCCATCAAAGTGACAATTTCTTTGTCGTTCACAAAAATCCGACACATGCGTTCTTGGGGAAGTCTCATGCCGTTTTCCTCTTACGTTTCAGCATCTCCACCCAAAGCTTTGCCTCATCCACTTGGAGTATAAATAAGGCAGCAATATAAATCAGAGCACCAATCCCGATAGATATTGCTAATCGAAGCAGTTGAGGCAAGAATCCAACCGTACGATAGACAAAGAAAACGACGAGAGCCATAATACACGCGGACAAAGCAATTTTAATGACAGAAAGGATTTGGTCTCTTCCAAAATGAAGAGCATCTTTTCGATAGACCATGACGATGTATAAGATGACAGCAACGATGGAAGCCACACTTGTCGCAAAGGCAATGCCTGCAATTCCCCATTGTTTGTACAACAAATAGCACAGTGCGATTTGAACAATCGAGGTAATCGCAGTGATCACAAGAGGCGATTTTGTATCTTCCACAGCATAGAGCACCTTTTGGAAAATCTCTCGAAGCCCTAAAGGAAGCATACCGATAGCATACGCAAAAAGTGCTTCACTCGTCATGCGAAGGGCATTTGTATCAAACGCACCACGACCAAAGAGAATGTCTACAATCGGTATCGCCAAAATCATACACCCAATACTTACGGGAATAACAAATACCGTCGTCATTAAAATGCTGTCGGAAACTGAATTTTTAAAATCGTCTTTCTTCCCCGTCGCTTTCATTCTGGACAACATGGGATAAAGGACGGTAAGAATCGATGTGATAAATAAACTCAGGACGAATCCATTCAACCTTCCCGCATAGTTTAAGGCAGAAATTCCGCCTAAACCGACGCGCGTTGCCAGGTTTCTATCGACCACCATCGCGAGCTGTGCAAACCCAGAGGAAATCATCATAGGCAATACGAGAATCATGAGCTCTTTAAAATATACGGGGTGTGTCTTTACGCGTAAATCAAAGCGAAAATTGAGCTTACGCAAATCAGGAATAAATAAAAGGAGTTGCGATGCGATCGCAATGAAGGCAAAAATTGGAAGCAATCGCAAATCAATGATGGAAGAAAGGAAAATTCCCGTAATTAAAAAGATATTATAGGGAAATCCTAGCATCGTTGTGACAACGTACTTCTCGTGTACTTGTAAATACGCGCGTAAAATGTATAGAACGCTTGTGAAAAACAAACCTGGTAGCAGTATTCTCGTAAAGTATTCGGCCATTTCTTTCGCTTCGGGTGTGAAACCGCTGGCAAAAATAGAAACGAAGGATTCCATGAAAATAAATCCAATGACGACGATCACGAGAGTAATCAGCAAAAGATTTCTCATGACAGAAGAAGCAAATTGATTCGCTTCTTCTTTATTTTCGTCAATCAATCGAGAATACACAGGAATAAACCCAAACATGACCGCAGTCCCAAGGAGTGTAAATAGTGTGTTTGGTATCGTCTGCGAAAGTAAAAAGACATCACTCACCATCCCTGCGCCATAGAAATACGAAAGGGCAAGATCGCGAATAAAGCCGATGACTTTGGATAATATGGTAACCAGCATAATGATAAATGCGGTTTTGCGCATAGGTACTCCTCTCTTAGGGAATGTAGACGGTGTCGATTTTATAATCGCTAAAGTACGTGTCTACCAATTCTTGTGTTGCTTGTTCATATAAAAAGTAATAACTAATTTCATCGAGTAACCCCGCTTCTCCAACGAGCGTATCCGTTTGAAAATCAGAAGACCCAATCGTAAATAAGGTGGGAAGCATCGTAGCAATTTCTAAAGGTCCAATATTTGTATCCATATGGCGATTCATCGTCATAAGAACCCCAGGAGTGTGTAAAAGAAGCGATGGATTCGCTAATTGTGGAAGTGCTGTAGTCAAAACAGATTGTTGCGAATGTACGCGTCCAAGGTCTCCATCGGCGAAACCTTTACGATACTGGAGATATCGTAAGGATTGAACCCCATCGAGATGTTGCATGCCTGTTTCCAATCCAAATTCTTGCGCTTGTAGCTCTTCTACATCGACTTCTAATCCACCGGATAGATCGATAATATCCATCACCGCATTCATATCTACTTTTAAATAATAGTCGACATCGACACCTAATAATAAACGAACCGCACGAAGAGTCTCTTCAATCCCACCGAAAGCATGGGCGTGGTTGATTTTATCGGCTCCTTCATCGAGCATTGCATAGGTGTCCCTTGGAATCGATAACATGGTAATGGTTTGTTCCTTCCACGATACTTTGCACAACATGAGAGTATCCGTGCGCGCAGAGCCCGCTTCCGCATCGGAATCGACACCCGCCAACAAGAACACTAACTCCGATAAATCCTCTCGTTTTTTTGTGTTTCCTTCCCCCAATGCCGATGGTGAAAAGTGATCTTTATCGATTGTATGGGTTCGTTCAAGACCATACATTTGATAGCGTGTCGTTTCAATTTCTTCTAATTTTCTATAATCAAAAAAGCTCCATAGAAGGAGAGCAATCATCAAGAAAATGATGAATTTCAGTCCTCTTCTCTTTTTTCTTTTTTTCATGATTTTATCCCTCATTTCCATCCATAAGTATACCATATTTTCACAAAACGAATGGGTTTGCTATAATAGGAACGCAAGGAGGATGAAATGAAAAAGAAATTACTGTTTATCCTGTTGGCATTGCTTTTCATTCCTGGAATGAAAGTGTATGCAACGCCAATTTTAGGACCGAGTACAACCACTGTCTATCAAATGCAAGAATGGGCAGAAACCCAAGAAGCAGCCCCCATTTTTATTGAGCTTGCGCCTATGTTCTACGAAATTGCCACTGAACAAGGAATTGACCCTGCAGTCATATACACCCAATCCGCAAAAGAAACGAATTTTATGAATTTTACAGGTGTTCTTGATGCGAGCTTTTATAATCCCTGTGGATTAAAAACAACAGGTGGTGGCGCAAATGAAGACCCAAATGCCCATCAGCGTTTTACAGACTGGGAAGAAGGAATCACAGCGATGGCAGACCACCTTTCCCTTTATGCAGGAGCCAGTGGCTATCCAAAAGCGGACACTCCAGACCCAAGGCATTTTCCGTCGATTTATGGGAAGGCACCCACTGTCGAAGCTTTGGGTGGAAAATGGGCACCATCCAAAGATTACGGAAATGATATCGTCAGACGAATGAACCACTTGTATTCCATGCCAAAAGAAAGTATCTTTCGTTTAGCGGGTGAAAACCGCTATAGTACATCCATTGATATCGCTAATTATTATCGCAGATTATCTCGAAATATCTTGCTCGTCAATGGAACGAAGCCATCGGATGCACTGACAGCATCCATTGTATCGGCCCAATTAAAAGCACCCATTCTTCTCATTCAAGAAGATTCCATTCCAAGTACAACGTGGGAAAAAATTAAATCCATGGAGATTAAAAACATCTATTTATTAGGTGGAGAAAATTCGATTGGATCGAATGTTGAACAGTTTCTGGTGAAAGAAAAATTGATTGTCCAGCGCATTGCAGGGTCAAATCGCTTTGATACGGCTGCACAAATCGCAGAGGTTACATCTTTCAAAGCTGCAGGAGACAAGCAAGAGAATGTTAAACCCTACGACAAGGCAATTGTGGCCTCTGGTTATGAAATAGCCGATGCCCTTTCCATGTCTGCTGTGTCAGCAAAAGAACAAATGCCAATTTTCTTAACCGGGAAAGATACACTGCCTGTGGAAACGAAAAAACAATTAAGATCAGTTAAGGAAGTCTTCTTGGCAGGCGGAGAAAATACGATTTCAACAGCCGTTGAAGAGGAAATCCAATCCATGGGAATTCAAACCCATCGAATCGCGGGTGC
>CAMDZK010000134.1 GCA_945910665.1 uncultured Peptostreptococcaceae bacterium | reverse complement strand
TTGCTGTACACCAATCACAACGGGTACTTCTTTCTTAATAATTCCCGCTTTCTGGCAAGCGATTTCTGAAAGTGTGTTTCCCAATCGAGCGGTGTGATCAAAGTCAATGGGAGTGATCATTGTGACAGAAGGCGAAATCACATTGGTAGGATCTGTACGTCCACCAATTCCTACTTCGATGATGGCAACATCAACTTTTTCTTGTTGAAAGAGGAGAAACGATGCAAACATTTGTAATGTAAATGCTTTGAGAGACTCGTGGTTTCGCAAAAATGGCATTTTTTCCTTCAAGGTATTTGCCGCTGTAATAAATGATTTTTCTGAGGGGTTATTGCCATTAATACGCATTCTTTCCCGAAAGTCTTGGACATGAGGCGAAGAGAAGTGTCCCACAGTATACCCCGCTTCGTGAAGAATCGATGCAAGAAATGTACCTGTTGATCCTTTTCCATTGGTCCCTGCGATATGGATGAGAGGAAAAGAACGCTCTGGATGGCCTAAATCATCCAGAGCTTCTCTTATTTTTTGTATATCTGGGTCTGTGCCGTATCTTTTCCAATCATCGAGAAAAGACAGAGCATTACGCATTTTTGAGCCCATTCATCGTGGCTAGACTCGCATGAGTTTCTTCCAGTTGTTTTTTGTACATGGCAAGTTTTTCCTTCTCCCCTTCGACAACCGCAGCGGGCGCTTTGCTCACAAAGCCCTCATTTTTTAATTTCCCTTCGAGTCGAGATACTTCTCCATTGAGTTTTTTAATTTCCGCTTCTAATCGCGCAATCTCACCTTCAATATCGAGTAAATCCGCCATTGGTAAAAAGATTTTATGGGTGGCAAGGACAAGAGGGATGGACGATTCAATGCGCGGATCATTTTCATCAATGGATTCTACTGCCGAACCAAAGGCGAGTTTTTGGAGATGGTGGGCATTATCTAAGAGCATTTTCTCCACATCGGCATTTTTTGCAGAAATAAAGATTTCTGATTTACGTTGTGGGGAAATTGCTTTTTCTTGACGAATTGTACGGATTTCAGTAATGGAGTTCATGACGAGTTCCATCGCTTTTTTCGCATCATCGTACCCTTCTACGGTACGATACGCATCGTATTGGCGCGTCATTAAAAAGCCGTCTTTTCCCGGTAAATACGCATAAATTTCTTCTGTGATAAATGGCATAAAGGGATGGAGCATTGCGAGAATTTCTTCTAAAACATGGAGTAAAACTCCCATCGCTCGATCTTTTTCTTCCCCTTGTTCGTACAGACGAGGTTTTACCAGCTCAATATACCAATCGCAAAAGGCATCCCACGTAAATTCATAGACTTTATTGGCTGCCAATCCTATTTCGTATTTATCGAAGTTTGCATCGACTTCTTTTCTCGTTTCTTCTAACAGACCTAAAATCCAGCGGTCCTCTACTTTCAGATTTTCATCATCGATAAAGTAGTCTTTATCTTCTTCCATATACATGAAGACAAAACGTGACGCATTCCATAGTTTATTGGCGAAGTTTCTCGCTTGTTCCACTTTTTCCATATGGAAACGCATGTCGTTTCCTGGGCTATTCCCCGTGACGAGCATAAAGCGAAGGGCGTCGGCACCATAGTTATCGATTACTTCCAAGGGGTCGATTCCATTGTTGAGAGACTTACTCATTTTTCTCCCTTGGGCATCGCGGACAATCCCTGTGAGATACACATCGTGGAATGGGATTTCTTTCATGGAGTACAAGGAAGAAAAGACCATGCGAATGACCCAGAAGAAAATAATATCGTATCCCGTGACGAGGACATCCGTTGGATGGAAATAGTCTAATTCTGGTGTCTTCTCTGGCCAACCCAATGTACTAAATGTCCAAAGGGCGGATGAGAACCATGTGTCTAATGTATCTTCATCGCGGCGGACGGTTCCACTGCATTTTTGACAAGTCATAATTTCCTCTCGTGATACAATTGTCTCACCACATGCTTCACAGTAGTAGACGGGCAGTCTGTGGCCCCACCAAAGTTGTCTTGAAATACACCAGTCGCGAATATTTTCGAGCCAACCTAAATAGACTTTCCCAAAGCGGTCTGGGATGATATGCATTTCCCCTTCTTCGTATACGCGAATGGCTTCTTTCGCCAATTCTTCCATGGCGACAAACCACTGTTTGGAAATGAGGGGTTCAATCACTGTACCACAACGCTCACAGTGCCCAACGGCATGATCATGGTCTTTGACTTCAACCAAATAGCCTTGTTCTTTTAAATCAGAGACAATAGTCTTTCGCGCCTCTTCTCTGGAGAGTCCACTATAGGCGTAACCGTCTGCGATGGTTCCATCATTATTTAAAATAATCATTTGACCTAAGTCATGACGTTCCCCGACTAAAAAGTCGTTAGGGTCATGACTGGGAGTGATTTTTACTGCACCAGAACCAAAAGTAGGATCTACGTAATCGTCTGCGATAATGGGAATTTCTCGCCCGACCAAAGGTAATGTGACGGTTTTTCCGACCATATCTTTGTAGCGTTCATCTTCTGGATGGACGGCAATGGCCAAGTCCCCAAGCATCGTCTCCGGTCTCGTCGTTTCAATTTCAATACCGCCTTCGGAGCCATCGGCATAAGGATAGCGGATTTTCCATAAATGACCATGTTCATCTTCGTGTTCTACTTCAGCATCAGAAACCGCTGTGCCACAATCGATACAGTAATTAATGATCCGATCCCCACGATAAATGTAACCGTCCTCGTACAAGCGAATGAACTGTTCTTCTACAGCACGACTTAAACCTTCATCTAATGTGAAGCGCTTTCTGTCCCAGTCGCATGAAACCCCTAATTTTTCCAATTGATGTTCGATGCGATCGCCGTATTTATAGGTCCAATCCCATGCTTCTTTTAAAAATCCTTCGCGTCCTAGCTCTTCTTTTGTCTTTCCTTCACTGCGAATTTTCTCGACGACTTTCGCTTCCGTTGAAATACTTGCGTGGTCAGTGCCTGGTAACCACAGGGCAGAAAATCCCTTCATTCGTTTATAGCGAATTAAAATATCTTGAATGGTAGACCCCAATGCATGGCCTAAATGTAACGAACCCGTTACATTGGGTGGTGGCATAGAAATAGTAAAAGGTTTTTTCGTCGAATCGACTTCTGCGTGGAAACTTCCCGAGTCTTTCCACTCTTTGTAGATACGCTCTTCAAATTGTTTCGGAGCGTAGGTTTTTTCGAGATTTCTCATGTCTCCTCCTTAAAATAAAAAATCGCCCCTGTATAGGGCGAGTTCATCGCGGTACCACCTAATTTTTTGCATACAAAATGCGCTTTTTCATGGGTAACGGCATGAATCGGATTAATCAACTCCAGGGCGACCTTCTCGTGGGTATACTAGAAATTTTCACCAACCATTTCCTCTCTACAAGTCATCGCACGATACTCTTCCCTATCTTCGTTTTTTACAGTATACAAAAGAATTGAAAGGGTGTCAATCAATGCAATCTTTATTGACACTAACAAATTAATGGACTAAACTGAATCTAACAGATATTAAAATTTATGGATTTACAAAGGAGGAACTTATGCAAGAAAAATTTGTCTATAGTTTTCACGAAGGAAACAAATCCATGCGTGATCTTATGGGTGGAAAAGGGGCAAACCTCGCCGAGATGACCAACATTGGTCTTCCAGTGCCACCAGGATTTACGATTACGACACAAGCGTGTAACCGCTTCTACGAAGAAAATGAAGAACTTTGGGATTCGTTGAAAGCGGAAATCAGAGAACATTTAGAAGAAGTTGAAAAGAAACTCGATAAGAAATTTGGTGATGAGAAAAATCCTCTTCTCGTATCCGTCCGTTCGGGTTCTGTCTTTTCGATGCCTGGCATGATGGATACCATTTTAAACTTAGGTTTGAATGATACCTCCGTTGAAGGTCTTGCCAATGTCAAGATCGGAAGAGC
>CAMDZK010000133.1 GCA_945910665.1 uncultured Peptostreptococcaceae bacterium | reverse complement strand
CTTACAACCCCTACGTCTTTGTGATAGTCAATGTATCCATTTTTATTTGCCGCCATCCCGCAGCCAATTTGACCACGGTGTTGGAGGGCATACAGGGCAAAATACGCATAATCTTGCGCATTTTCCCCTTTTGTTGCTATCCCAAAAACTCCACTCATCGGATATCCTTGAGTGATTTATTCAACTGTTCGTCCACTTCGACGATTTCTTCTGCCATCGTCTTTTTAAATTCTTTTAAAGCAACGCGAAGCTCTTCGTATTTTAACGAAAGTATTTGAATCGCTAAATACGCTGCATTTTCAGCACCACCAATAGCGACTGTAGCAACTGGAACACCTTTTGGCATTTGCACCGTGGATAAAAGAGCATCTAACCCGTCCAATTGGGACGCAGGAATTGGAAGTCCAATCACTGGAAGCGTCGTATATGCCGCAAGGACTCCCGCCAAATGGGCTGCTTTTCCCGCAGCCGCAATAATTACTTCAATTCCTCTATTTTCAGCATTAACGGAAAATTCATGGGCAATATCTGGGGTTCTGTGGGCAGAAATGACGCGAATTTCTACATCAATGCCAAAGTCCCGCAATATTGCATAGGTTTTTTCTACGATTGGGCGATCGGAAATACTACCCATTACAACAGCTACTTTCATGAATACCTCCCAAAATAAATTCAACTTTATCATACCATAGGAATGTATCAATGAAAACCGTAAATTTACGCATTTTCCTCGGTTTCCTAAAAGAAAACGTATGCAAATTTTTTTTGATAATTTGTGCGACCGTTTTCATGAAAAATTAAAAAAGGAAGCCATCGGCTTCCTCTACTATTCTTCTTTTTTCCCAGTTGCTTTCCAATGTAACCACTGTTTTAGTCTTCTATTTCTTTCCAACAGACCTTCTAGTATAGAACTTCCACAGATCTTTTTGTCATTATTCATGTTTTTCATCCTTCAAATTGATATTTCTTAAGTGCTTTTTGATTAAATAAACGATAAATCACTATAAATAGTATAGGAGTGATAAATAGCCATAATGTTTGTTGCGTAATTGCAGCTTCTATCAATATTTTTGCTGGAACAGCACTAAATAAAAACGCTGGGATAATGTAAACAAAAATCGACCTTAACGCGGACGGAAAGAAAGTTTCGGGCTTTTCAGCAATCGAAAACAACTGCACCATAATCGATTGGATCCCTTCCACTCGCCACCCAAGAAATATAAAAGTCGAAATCGTTAAAAATACCATGTTCATTGTTATCGTTGCACAGATAATCGCAATCACATACAGTAAGATGAATCGAAACGGTACAGCGAGTTGCGTGATTAAGATTATGTTGTAGATGACTAAAAAAGGCGTGCTAATTAATGGTAAAACATTGAAATTTAATACAACATGACTAAAATACTGTTGTTTTGGTATTAATAGATGTTGGTACATCGTTCCATCTATAATTGACTGACAATACGATGATATTGCCTCACCAAAGAAAACCGCGAACAAGTTATTAATAATCGTATACGTTGAAAGGTAAATTTGAAATTGCAGTAACGAATATCCACCAATTGTCTCGCTTTGATTAAAAAGTAAAAAATACGATAGAAATAGAGTTGCATATAAACTGAAATCTGCTAAAACCCAACTATACACATTTCCTCGGTATCTAAAACCTTTAACCACTCCTAATTTAAATCCCATTAATATCGTCTTCATTAAATCAAATTTCCTTGAAAGTGTTTTAGGCCGCGTTCCCATAATACAACCTTTATTGTCCATAGGACCACACACCATCCGAGTGCAATCACAAGTAATCGAAAATCGTTTTGAACTGAACCATCAAGAATAATCGAAGCTGGAATATAACTAATGTATGGAAAGGGAGTCAATAATAGCGCGTGATACACTTCGTCAGGTAAAAATCTTAGTGGAAAGTATGCCCCAGAAAGCATCAATAGTACTAATGATTTTACAGCACTTAATCCCCAGATTTCAGTCATCCAGAAACTTAAAAAGCCAATAATCGCAGACAAACAATAACCAATGATGATTGAAATTCCAGTAAAAACAATCGCGTATAATGAAACAGAAAACATTGGCTGCATCGCAAATAATGCCATTAAAACGTAGGCGGGTAAATAAACATAAATGATTTGAACTATTTTTTTGGCAATCCCTTGAAAGAAGTATTGTCTTAATGTTGATTTTGGAGCTAATATTTTGTACACCAAACGACTCTCCTTAATGTCATAAGCAATCGTATTTTCAATATTCTCCATTGAAATAAAAAAGAGCAAATTAGATAAAATAACATATGTGACGAGTTGCATAGAATCATAATTTGCAATAGTTTCGGACAAACCTAAGACAAAAATCCCATTAATAATAATTGGTATGAGCAGTTGATTGATATACGCCATCAAAAAACGAGACCGATAGCGGAAAAATTTTAGCCGCATCATGTGAAAGAGTTGAAGTTCAAACATTGCTTATTTCCTCAACTAATGATTCTAGACTCGCCTGCGTTATTTTTAGGTTAGAAATAAACCCTATTTTGTAAAGCCGATTTAATATAATATCTAATTCTGACTCTAATACATCCATAGTGACTTTATGTCCGTCGATACGCGCTGATGGAAAGTCGTTGTGAATAAAGGGATATAAGTTAGTATCTTGTAAATCAAATTGTAGGGTTACATGATGTTCTAAGAACGTCGGCAAATCATCAAGTGCTCCGCTATACACTTGATTCCCATGATTTAGAACTGTGATATTTTGGCAAGTTTCCTCGATATCTCTAAAATTATGACTTGTCAGAATCATGGCAGCACCGTGTTGAGTGACATATTCTTTCAAATACGCGCGAATATTTTTTGCTACCTTTGAATCTAATCCAATTGTTGGTTCATCCAAAAAAATAATTTCAGGTTTATGTATGAATGAAAGACAAATTTCTCCCTTCATTCGTTGTCCTAACGACAAAGTGCGCACTTGTTTATGAATGAGCTCATCTTCTAAATGCAACATCATCTGCATATTCCTTAGGTGTTGTTGCGCTTGCTGCTGCTCGATATCATAAAGTCTTGCATAAAGCATGACCATCTCATAAATGGATAAATCGACATCAAGGCGTCCCTTAGTTCCTAGAAATACACTCGCTTTGCGTCTGTAACTTATTGTTTTTTTGTAAGGATCTTCGCCGTCGACAAAAATCTCTCCCTCTGGACAGTACATCAATCCAGAAATTAATTTAATGGTCGTCGTTTTCCCAGATCCATTTGGTCCAATTAAACCGTGGATTTCTCCTGCTTTGACTGATAATGAGATGTTGTTCACAGCGATTTTTTCTTTTTTTGTTCGCCTAAACAAACCATGTGACACATTATATGCATATATTTTTGATATGTTGTTAGCCTTTATTCTAACTTCCATTTTTCACCTCGAATGACAGCGGGGATCCGTATAACCTGTAACAGTACCATATCTATCATTTATTAATCCAGGACAACCGCCATTACAGTAGTCAATACTTGAACAATTTTGACACTTTTTCGGTAATTTTGCTGTATGAATACTACACACTCACTTAGTTTAGTGATGTAAAACTATGTTACCGTAAAACTACTTATCTATCAATAGTTTATGACTTTCCGATATCTCTTCGTAATGTTCCATAGATGACATTTCTTCGATATTTAGGTGCAAATATTATATGATATTTACAGTTCCAGCTTGTATGTGATAAGCTATTTTTGTCCATTGGACGACCTCTCTTTCTATTTTTGATGCTGCTAGTAACATCATCTTAGCATAGGGAGGGTTTTTTTTGTGCTTGAAGCTAAAGCTATTGACTCCACCAGCACAGCTGGTGGTTATATTAGCTAAAGCAACAAAAAATGCTTGGGCAATCACACCAAGCATTTTTAACCTTCTTTTTTCCCAGTTGCTTTCCAATGTAACC
>CAMDZK010000132.1 GCA_945910665.1 uncultured Peptostreptococcaceae bacterium | reverse complement strand
AATACGGATGGATGGCCATACCACTGGAAACGGGAAGGGGTCATTGCAGAAGAAGTTAAGTCAGGAGACGGGCGATATTATTTAACACTTTCGGTGAGGAAAGCATGCAATTAGGCATGCTTTTTTTATGGGAGGCATTATGAAAATACAAATCGTATCTGGGTTTGTGGGAGCAGGAAAGACCCTTGCTGGCATGCCCACCATCGTACATATTTGTGGGAAGATGACGGCCGTCTATCGTGAAGTGGCAAAGATCGCAGTGCAAGAAGAGTATGAACGGATTTTCCGAGATGCGCTCTCATTTCCAGTGAAGGGAGAAGAAAAATGAATGCAGAAGAGCTTCGTGAACGACTAAAAGAATATCCCCAAAAAATGACGACAGGGGAGCGTATGAAAAAATATATGGCGGGGGAAGAAGTAGACCACATCCCCTATACATTGTCTCTTGTACAGGATGTCATGGCGGAGGTTTGCGGTTATACATCCACACAAATGGAAAAGGACTTTAATATTTTTGCAGAAGTGGTCGAACGCACCCGCGACGACTTGGGCATGGACGGCGTCAACGTCCGCTTGACGCTTCGTTCCATCGGAGCTGCTCTGGGTTCCGAACGGCACATTCCAGAGCATGGAATTGATTATATTACAAAACCTGTATTACAAGATTATAAAGATTTAAATCAAATGCGTGCGCTCGATCCGTATAGTAATTCGATTCTCACACCATTATTAGAAAGAGCGAGAAAAGTAAAAGAGCGTTTCCCGGAAATGGCTTTATCCACAGGCGTCGTAGGACCCTTTTCGACAGCGGTCGCCATTCGTCCCATAGAAAGTGTACTAAAAGACGCGAGGAAACATCCTGAACTTTTGAAAGAATTATTGGATATTTCTGTGGACCATTCTTTACAGTGGGTGGAAGTATTTACGAAAGAGTTTGGACCTGCAACCACCTCCATTTCAGACCCTGTCACATGCACCGATATACTAAACCGAAAGCAATTTGAAACCTTTTCAAAACCTGCCATGGAAAAACTGATTACGGGACTTTACGAGATCACGGGAAAGAAACCCTCCCTGCACATTTGTGGACACACCAAAGGCATTTGGTCAGACATTCGTTCTATGGATGTCTCCACCTTTAGCGTGGATAATTGCGAAGATTTAGAAGAAGTAAAAGTCGCTTTAGGCGATGTGATGGCCATCTCTGGAAATGTTCCTCCAGTCGATATTATGAGAAATGGCACAGTAGAAGATGTGATTCAAGAAACCAAACGATGCATCGAAAAAGCTGCCGACAGCCCGAAAGGATTTGTATTAGCCGCAGGCTGCCAAGTTCCTCTTGGTACACCAGAAGAAAACTTGCTTGCCTTTGTTTACGCAGCGAGAAAATATGGGCAAGGGGCACAACTAGGTAAATTACCAAGGGGATTAGAATAAAAAAGTTGGGATGTACCTAGTCCCAACTTTTTTTCGTTATAAAAGCAATTTTTGATTCATAATCGGCACAAAAAAAGAACGAATCTTCGGATTCGCTCTTTTCAAGCTTATTATTTTCTTCCGCGTCTAGGAAGTTCCTCGACGGTTGGCCAGTAGAGCTTTCCATTTGCCACTTTGCGGTCGTAGTCGTTGAGAAGCCATTGGGCTTGTTTTGCTAGTAAGATGAGTGCCACGATGTTTGGCAGCGCCATGAGTCCTGTAAAGAGGTCGGACATGGCCCAAATCAGGTCAGGTGGCAATAAGGTTCCAACAACTAAGAAAGACAGTGAGACGACTTTAAATGCTACGACGAAGAATTTACTGTCGTTAAAGAGAATTTTCACGTTGGATTCTGCAAAGAAATACCAACCGACAATCGTCGTAAGGGCAAAACTTGCCAGAGAAAAGGACAAGAATGCTTCTCCGAAATTTCCAAACCCTGATGCGAATGCGCTTTGTGTCATAACGGTCGCTGTTTTTGACATTTCTGCAGCTGAGATTCCTGCGTCATAAGAACCAGAAACGAGGTTAATCATTACAGTGGAAGTACAAATAACAAAGGTTGAAATAAATACTCCAATCATGGAGATGAATCCTTGTTCTGCTGGGTGATCAGTGTGGGCTACAGCATGGGAGTGAGGTGTAGAACCCATCCCTGCTTCATTCGAGAAGAGTCCACGAGCGACTCCATAGCGGATTGTCTCTTGGATGGTAATCCCTAAGACACCACCTCCAATAGCTTGTGGAGTAAAAGCCGAAGTAAAAATCATTTGAAGTGCAGGCAAGAAGTTTTGGATGTTCATTACGAGGATGATGAAACTACCAGCAACGTAGACAAATGCCATAACGGGAACAACTTTTTCAGAAAACACTGCGATACGATCCATGCCACCCGTGAGAATAACCCCGACAACAGCTAAGAGTGCAACAGTAATCCACGGTCCTGGTATCCCAAAGGATTTGGTCATCGAACCCACAACAGAGTTAGACTGTACCATAATTCCTACAATCCCCAAAGCGATGACGGTAAAGATAGCAAAGATCATCGATAGGGCTTTACTGTTGAGTCCATTGCGGATGTAATACGCAGGTCCACCTACGAGTTCTCCACTCGGTGTTTCGTGGCGGTAAATTTGTGCGAGCACAGCTTCAGCGAAAATGGTGGCCATTCCAAAGAAGGCGGAGAGAATCATCCATAGGGCAGCGCCGGGTCCACCAGCTGCAATGGCAGAAGCAACACCAACGATATTTCCCGTTCCAACTTGAGCAGCAATTGCTGTCGCTAATGATTGGAAGGGAGTCATGCGTCCATCTTCCGATTTTTCACCTCTTTTGATGCGAGCAATTAAGTCGCGGAAGGCTGGAAAAACACGTGTAAACTGCGGGAATCTTAGGAGGATGGTCGTGTAAATACCCACACCTACGAGACCAAACAACAGCACGTAGTCCCACAAAAAACCACTAATTGATTTAACGAGTTCCATAGACTATGCCTCCATTTTCTTTGGATACTTCAATACGTCTTGGATGACCCAAATCAAAATGACAATGATGACCGAACGAATCGCGGCTGCAATCAAAATGGATAATAATGAGGCATTTTGGTATACTTCATAATTTGCCAAATGACGTAGAAAATATTCAAGGGCGTTTCCGCCAGCGTCAGACAACACGAGAGCTCCAACGAGTGGGAGCGGATAATCCGATGTGTTGGTCGTTACGGCCCAGTGATAAATAAGTCCATAGCCAATGTAGAAAAAGGCTTCGAGTAAGTAGTTTGATGCCAAAGCAGCATTCATATCAATGGACATAGAATCAAAAATGATTCGGACGATACACACGGCAAGACCTGCGAGTATCGCCATTAAAATTGGCCTTTTAGGTTTAAAAATGTGTGTTGCTGTAATAAATACGATAATTCCTAAAGTAAACCGAAAACCTGCATCTCCAATGGGAACTGAAATAAGAGAAGCAAGGGCGGTTAAAAGAATGATAATAATTTGCATTTTTTCTCCTTTCTTTCCTTTTATTATCTTAACATACAAAAGCATCAAAAAGGGAATTTTTATAAAATAATTAAATTGTTTTATTTTATGACGTACGTTTAATAATCTTCGGGAAAATGATTATGGTTTGACCCGTCTGCACTTCTTTTGTATAATGGAAGCACGAAGAAGGGACCGCCCTTGGAGAGAGGCACAAAAGCGAACCGGGACAGTGAAAGCCGGTGTGTTCACATCCTTGGGTCAACAGCCTGGAGTAGCCTGGTAATGCGGGCCGTGTTCACACGATACGTGAAGAGAGAAAGTATTAAGGTGGTACCGCGAGTCAGACTTGCCCTTTTGGGTGGGTCTTTTTTTATTTTAAGGAGGAAACATGGATTTAATCAGAGATTTTCACAAAGACCCGGCATCCTATGATGGAAGAAAAGTACGCATTGGCGGCTGGATTAAACAAAGCCGTGTAGGAAAAAATGTAGGATTTTTTCCTACACGGCTTTGTTTAATCCAGCCAGATCGGAAGAGC
>CAMDZK010000131.1 GCA_945910665.1 uncultured Peptostreptococcaceae bacterium | reverse complement strand
TTCCCTTGGCGGGCACCAAAAAGCCTGGCAGGAATGACTTTTGTTTCATTAAGAACGAGCACATCGCCCGCCAGCATGAAATCTTCAAAGTGGTCAAAAGATAAAATTTCAAATTTTCCCGTATCCCTGTCCATATGCATCATTTTAGAGGCAGCACGATTTTCTAAGGGGTGCTGAGCTATGGAGGCGGGGTCTAGAGAATAATCAAAATCATCGGTTGTTAAAATTTTCGTCATAGTTGATTCCTAAATGTTCGTAAGCGCGACGGGTTGCCACACGCCCACGGGCAGTTCTTCCAATAAAACCGATCTGCAATAAATACGGTTCATACATATCTTCAATGGTGATTCTCTCTTCTCCAACAGACGCACTAATCGTGTCGATTCCTACTGGACCTCCTCCATAATGGGAAATCAGAGTGTTTAAAATGCGTCGGTCTAAGTGGTCAAGTCCCAGAGGGTCAATCTCTAATAAATCAAGTCCGTATTGGGCTGTGTCGTGGTCGATAAAGCCTTCACCGACAACCATCGCGTAATCGCGCACACGTTTGAGTAAACGGTTTGCGATCCGAGGAGTCCCTCTGCTTCTGCGCGCAATCTCTTGAGCGCCCTCTCGGTCAATATCCATTCCCAAGATTTGACTTGAACGCGTAATAATGCGGGTTAAGTCCTTTACATCGTACAGTTGCAAGTTTAAGAGCACGCCAAAACGATCGCGTAAGGGGGATGTTAATTGTCCTGAACGAGTCGTTGCGCCAATCAAGGTGAAATGTTCAAGGTCAATGCGAAGACTTCTCGCACCAGGGCCCTTTCCCACGATAATATCTAGCGCATAATCCTCCATAGCAGGATATAATATCTCTTCGACAGAACGATTCATCCGGTGAATTTCGTCGATGAACAGCACGTCATCTTTTTTAAGATTCGTGAGGATACTCGCTAAATCGCTGGGTTTTTCTATCGCTGGCCCAGAGGTTACGCGAATATCGACACCCATTTCATTGGCGATAATGTGTGCCAAGGTCGTCTTTCCAAGCCCTGGAGGGCCATGTAGAAGGACGTGGTCTAAGGCTTCTTTTCTCATTTTTGCCGCTTCAATAAATATTTTTAGTTTTTCTTTTGCTGAATCTTGGCCAATATATTCGTCCATCCAACGGGGGCGGAGATGATTCTCATGCTCCATGTCTTCTTGCCGAAAATTGGAACCAACAATTCTACCGTTTTCTTCCATCGATTAAATTTCCTTTGCCAATTGCTGCAGACAGTATTTAATTACTTCTTCGATTCCCATGTCTGGTTCTACGGTCTCTAAAACGCCTTCAATATCCCTACGCGCAAAACCTAAATTCATTAAAGCATCGATTACGATATGGTCTTCTTTGGAAGGCACGTGAACGACTTCGTCGATCGTAGTGGATCCGTACTGATCCAATTTTTGATCCAACTCTAAAATAATTCTTCCTGCCGTCTTCTTCCCAATGCCTGGAATTTTCACGAGAAAATCCGTATCTTGCATTTGTACTGCCTGCACAATGTCTGAAACAGAACAGCCAGAAAGAATCGTCATGGCATTTTTTGGACCAATGCCCGTAACTGTGATTAAATGTTCAAATACTTCTAATCCGACTTCATCGAGGAATCCGTAGAGACGAATCCCCGATTCATTCATTTGAAAGCTTGTATAGAAAGTGTATTCTTCCCCGATCACCATTTGTTCAATTTCAGAGCTGCGACAATGGACGCGATGACCAATGTCTCGTACATCGACAGTGATGGAATCATTTCTTTTTATGGCAACTACGCCGCGTAAATAATCGTACATATTTCCCTACTTCATAAAATATTCTTCTTTGGTTCGAGCACTCATGGCATGCGTAAAAGCGATCCCAATCGCATCGGCTGCATCGTCTGGTTTTGGCGGGTGCTGTAATTTGAAAAGCAATCGAATGTTTTCTTGCATTTGATACTTATCAGCACGGCCATATCCTGTGACAGCAAGTTTGACTTGCATCGGTGTGTATTCGTAAACCCTAACGTTTTTCATCTGAGCCGCCAAAATTTCCACGCCCCTGGCTTGTCCCACTTGAATGCCATTGGTCACGTTTTTCGCAAAAAACAGTTCTTCAATCGCCATTTCATTGGGTTCAAACTCGTCAATAATTTCATTCATCGCTTTATAAATGATGGCCAGGCGCTCAGGCATCGCTTGGGTTGGTGATGTTTTGATACAACCATATTCAATTAATGCCAGTTGTCCCCTTCGTTCTTCGACAACGGCGTATCCCACAGTTGCAAGCCCTGGGTCAATTCCTAAAATTCGCATAGCCACCTCCACTCATCTATTTTACCATAGAATGCGAACCGATGTTCTATTTGTTTACTTTTTATAGGAGATTGCTTATAATGCAATGGAAAGGTTGTGAATTATGAAGCGCGTTGTTTTAGGCATGAGCGGAGGCGTGGACTCCTCTGTGAGTGCAGGTATTTTAAAAGAAGAAGGATATGAAGTCATCGGACTCTTCATGAAAAATTGGGATGAAGAAGATGAATCCGGTGTTTGTACGGCAACGGACGATGCCTTAGATGCTCGTGTTGTCGCGCATCAATTAGATATACCTTTTTATACAGTGAATTTTGAAAAAGAATATTTAGATCGCGTTTTTTCTTTCTTTTTACGAGAATATCGCCGGGGACGCACACCTAACCCTGACATTCTCTGTAATCGAGAGATTAAATTTGGTGCCTTTCTCCACTATGCCCTTCAGTTTGATGCGGATTTTATCGCCATGGGTCATTACGCCCAGCAAAAGACAGAAGATGGAAGAACCTATCTTCTCCGTGGTGCGGACCATAATAAAGACCAAAGCTATTTTCTTTGCCGAATTAATGAAAAAGCGCTCTCCAGATGTCTCTTTCCTATTGGCCATTTGGAAAAAAGTGATGTCCGCGTATGGGCAGAAGAACACGAACTGATTACAGCTAAAAAGAAAGATTCGACGGGAATTTGCTTTATTGGAGAACGTGATTTCAATGCCTTTCTCGATCAGTTTTTAGAAACAAAACCGGGCAATATCCTCTCAGAAAAAGGCGAGATTGTCGGAACTCATTCTGGGCTTCTTCATTATACTTTAGGCCAAAGAAAAGGTTTAGGTATCGGCGGCGTTGGCACAGGAGAACCGTGGTTCGTCGCTGGGAAAAACACGAGAGAAAATACTCTTTACGCAGTGCAAGGTGAAAACCATCCAGCGCTCTATTCGAAAGCGCTTCATGCCATTGAAATGACATGGATTGGTCCAAAGGAAGAAATAGAATTTACTTGCACCGCCAAAGTTCGGTATCGTCAACAAGATGCAGAAGTAAAAGTCACCCAAGAGGGAGAGAATCTCTTTGTCGAATTTCTAGAACCCATGCGTGCAGCTACCCCAGGGCAAACCATCGCCTTATACAAAGGTGACCGCTGTTTAGGAGGCGCCATTATTGATCGCCTCGTTCCCTATGACGAACAGTACGCCTATATGAATCCAGTTTTTGAATAATAAAATCCACGGATATCGCCGTGGATTATTTTTTTATCCTTTTTTCATCCCCAAAAATATTGGGTGATTCTTTCGCTAAGCGTGCTAAAAGACTGATTCCCCATTCCGTTGCCAATTGATGCGCTAGTTGTGTAGGAATGCTTAGTGAACCGATAATCGGTAGGTTTGCATAGACTGCTTTTGCCACCATATCGGCAGAAATTCTTCCTGTCGTTACAAGAATGGACTCAGAGCAATTCATTCCTTGCTCCAATGCAAGTCCTACGACTTTATCTTGGGCATTGTGCCTGCCAATATCTTCTGTGTATAAGACGCGTTGACCGTCTGTTAGACACGCGGCGTGTATACCGCCCGTTCGATCTTCATGCTGGTTTTTTTGCAGTAACGTGAGCATAACTTTTCTGCAATCATCAAGAGTCGCAGTGAAGGAAGAAGAAATAGGTGGATTTTGTTTTTGTAAGATGGGCGGCTGACCACAAGCG
>CAMDZK010000130.1 GCA_945910665.1 uncultured Peptostreptococcaceae bacterium | reverse complement strand
TTGTAGACGGTTTTTGCATACTCAACCGCCTTTAATCGTTTATCGTGTCGTAATAACACATCTAAAACGTCACCAATCGTTGTATTAGGTTTGACAAAAACAATGCGACACGCTGCGTTTAAAAGTCTAACCATCGCATCACTCAGCTCCCCAGTGGTGCTTGATGTAATGGAATTAATTAAATATTCCACCTGTTCAGCTATCATTGACGCATAATGTATCTTCATCCAACTATCGGTATCCTCAGTAATCAGTTTACTCACTTCGTTGTAAGCCAACGCTGGGATAAAACCTTTATCGCCTATTTTGAGTGTGATAACTTTGTTTGGATCAATGGCTGCTTTAACTTCTTTCGCCAGTTTGTTGTCCTCGATGAAGTCTATCAAGATGTTGCTATAACCTTGCCATGAGCATTCCTTAGCTAATCGCTTAATTTGAGTGGTTTTCCCACAACCCTCGGGCCCCATAAATACGTTGGTGAACGACACTTTCTTCACATCATCGCTAAAGTAAGTCGTCACCGTCTTATTTTGACTACTCAATCTCACCTCGGCAACCCTTATCTTTCCTTTTAAAGTTTCGGGCGGTAATGGAACTTCTCTTGTTTCGATGTTTTCAACGCCGTATAGTTTTTGGAGCGTGATTTGTGGCAACTGGATGAGTTTAGCGACTTCTTTATCACATAAGATACAATCCTCTGAGCCCCCAAAATCGCGTATTAGAGCGCTCTTAATATGCTTATGGTCTAATAAACGCATCACCAATTCATTGTCGCCTGTGAGGTCTTTAAATGCGTTATATGCCATCAATATTCCAGCTTTCCTACGTTGCTTGTCTTTGCTATCAGATAAAATTAAAATCCGTGTTTTAAATGCCTCTGCGGTTCGCTTATAGGTGCTTTGGTGGTTAATCCCATCCAATTTATTCAGCATCAAGTCCTCATTGTTTAAGGTGATATTGATGATTTGTTTTTGTTCTTCTTGGCTATCTGGAATGATCGTGCCGAGTATCGCTTCAAAGATGAGCATTTTGTACCCGATGTAGCAATTAATCAATGTTTCAGCGCCTTGAAAGCCGAGCTTCATTAATTGTTCTGATTTACTTATCTCGCGATCCATTCGCTTTCCACTTTTAAAAGCCTTATGTTCTGAATCTGCTTTGGCTATCCAGTTAGTGCGCTTGAGTGGTTCAAAACAAAGACTAATGCGGACGTGTTCGCCCTCAGCTAAACCCTTAGTGATCGCCATGATGTTTGTTAATGGATATAAGTCGCCCTTATCTGTGCTCAACGACTTAAAATTATAATCTTTTAACACTAACTCGGCTAAATCAGTAGTTGAGTCATTAAATTCATTTTCCAACGCTTCCTCATGGATATTTGCTTTAGGCCAGATGGTTTTTGCCTTATTTATCACCATTTCTTCGACATTTTGAGGAATGGTTAGGTAGAAACTTGATGAATCTTTAGATAATTCAATGTCAAAATAAAATTTTGTGACTTCGTTCATCCCCTTCTTATTCAATCGTTGAAGGGGCGTTTGGTAACAAGTCGCCATGATCTGAGCCAGCATATCGTTGTTGGCATTTTTAATGCTTACGTCTGGAATGAGTTTGTAAGTGACATAATCGTGTTTTAACATACGACACTCACCACTTTTAAAGCAAAATAAAGAATAATGCTCGTGCTCATGATTTTATTGCCTGTATCTTTCTTTCCTACGATGAGAAAGAGTGCTCCAACGAGTGCACCGAAAATAAAGACGTGCGTTTGTTCAGCTAAAAGTTTGCAAATCCCAACTAATCCTCCACTGATTAACTTAGATGCCTGTTCAATCAACCAATTTAACGCATTTTCCATTGTCATCACCCCACCAGTGCAATTCCATCAATAATATCAAAAATAATAGGAACTAATTTCACGACTAAATACCCTTTAAAGGCATTTCCGATCGCTTTTTTCCCTTCGTGTTCATTCCCCATCGCCATTTGAAGTCCACCTTTAACCATTGCAGCATAAGTGATCGGTTCTGCTAAATCGATAACCACGTCTACAAGCGGTTGAACGGCTTCTTTTACGTTGATTTGTGCGGCTAAAACTGGATTACCCGATGATAATGCCATCGTTGTCATCGCAACGGCTGTCACTTTCTTTGGATCGACCTCGATTAACTCATGATTCTTCATAACAAAACAACAAACCTTCATTCTTATTCCTCCTTAGATTTTTCAATCATCTTTTTAATTTCTGGAATAGAGATGAGGATCCCTAAAACCAAACCGATAAATAATTTCACTTTCATCACCTCACGATACAATATATGCTCTTTTTCTGAATAACATACCGAAAATTTGCGCATAATATTTATATAATTTCAGAAGGTGGTGAGCTTATGTATTGGTTCTATGGTGGTCTTGCTGCGAGAATATTGCTTGAAATATTAAGAAATGCGATTCATTAGGGCTACGGCCCTTTTTTTATTTCTCATGTTTCTTTAATTCTTCTACGATCATGCGTTTCACATAACGACTCATGTTATCGTCTTTCTCTAACGCTAACTTTGAAAAATCCTCAAACACTTGGGCATCTTTTTCATAAAAAACGACTGATAATTTCTTATAGATCTTCTGTCTTGCCATCGTCTGCTCCTCCTTTTTAATGAGTGTCCTATTTTAGTATATGGATGAAATACGGAAAAAATTCGCATAATTTGCTCTTATGATGCAAAAAAAAAGACCTACATGATGTAGGCCTAAATATTAAGAAAACCACCATAGTTTTCATTTAACTGCGGTTGATCGTCTTCATTATCTTCAATAGGTGCCGAGTCGTTTAAAACTTCAATTTTAGCGCCCTTTATTTCGTCTCTGAGCGCCTTTATTTCAGATAGGATTAATTCTTCAAAACTCTCTTTATCTCGTTCTAAATCGGCTCTAATGAGGTTGCAGACGTATTCGCTCGCCTGTTTCCCCTTGCTTTCTAAAAATTCATATAAATCTACGTTGTCTGCTTTAAAATAAATCGTTTTTCGTGGGTATTTCATCTGTATCACCTACTTTAAGAGTTTCAAACTCCCCTCGGCATTCGCAAATGTTGTGTTTTCTTTTAAAAGTGTGACGTTCTTATTCGGGAAAATACGATTGAAGAATGGTTCATATAGGTTAGCTGCTCCACCCGATGCGATGATCTGAATGTTATCAACGTCTACCTCTAAGTCGAATAATTCACTATAAATCGATTCGACATGAGTTTCAATTAGTTTATTGGCTTCCTCGATGACTTCACGACTAATATATTCGTTATCTCCGCTTAAAGCTCTTAAAATTTCTGAGTCGGCATTGATGTTTTTGATGCCTTTAGATGAGAATAATTTTTTGATTGAAGTTAATAAGCGACCACATCCGAAGTCTAAACTTCCACACTCAGCTACCACTGGCTTTAATTTATCGACTGTTAAATAATTAACGTTTAAGCTACCAAAATCGATTGATACAACACGTTTATCTTTGATTTCATCTGCTTTTAAAAGGACGGCTCCAAGCCCTTCATAGTAAGCTACCACTTTCAGCATCAAATTGAATTTCTCACCGTCTACGGTCATGTCGACCATTTTAGGCGATTGATAATATTTCACGATGCTATCGCGTTGGTTCTTATCTAAGAAGTCATCGAACGGCATATTTAACGTAAGCGTCACATCATGGACTTTGATTTGATTTGATTTTTCGTCTTTCTCAGCTTCTTTAATGGCTAAGCATAGGGCTGTTAAAAGACAAACTTTATGAACCTCTTGCTCTTTTGAGCGCACTGTTCGATTAATACGGTTTAATTTTTTGTTTGGTTCTCCTACTAAATAACGTGTTCCTTGATAATAAACTTCATGGTTTAGATCCGTCTTTGTTTTAGTGTCTGTTTCTTCGAAAGTTGTTGGGAATGAAACACGGATATTCCCCTCTCCTGTTTGTAACGTGAGCTTTGTCATCGAGTTCCCAGAATCTCCACCAGCTACATAAGGCATA
>CAMDZK010000129.1 GCA_945910665.1 uncultured Peptostreptococcaceae bacterium | reverse complement strand
TCCAACATTCCGTAAGAAACGGAGGCGTTCTTTAATTTCTTTTAGTACTTGTTCTCCGATAATTGCCTCGGTCGAAGTCAAATCCAGGCTTTCAAACCATTGATAGGACTGTTCGACAGACATATCCGTAATCTGCGCAATATTAAGTCCGTGAACCGTGATCGCTAACACTTCATCTTTGAGGCGTTTTCCATGACATGTTGGACAGGTTTCTTCCACCATATACTCCTCAAATTTATCTTTCATTGCATCGGAACCCGTCTGCAAATAGCGACGTTCCATATTGGGGATAACGCCTTCAAAAGCATTTCGATGGGTTTTCCAACCACCGAAGCTACTGTTAAATCGGTATTCGAGTCGTTCCCCGCGAGTACCATACAAAATTTCATCGATCATTTTCTTCGGCACCTCGTCAAAAGGCGTATCTTCCGTCACTCCATGACGTTTTGCGATCGCTTTAAAAATTTCATAGTAATAGGTCCCAGGTTTTGAAGTTTTATATGGGTCTACGGCGCCTTCAGCGAGGCTCAATTTTTTATTGGGAAGGATAAGCTCAGGATCAAGCTCTAAGGAGAATCCAATCCCATTACAATCAGGACACATCCCAAATGGACTGTTAAAAGAAAACAGCCGCGGTGTAATCTCTTCGATGGACATGTGTTGATTGGGACAAGCGAGCTTCGAACTAAAGAGCATCTCTTCTCCATCCACCACTTGGATTTTTACGAGACCTTCCCCTAGCTCTAACGCCGATTCCATGGAATCCGTCAAACGCGATTCGATTCCTTCTCGTATGACGATGCGGTCAACCACCACATCAATATCGTGTTTGACGTTCTTTTCCAATTGGGGTGCTTCTTCTAATTCGATCATTTCTCCATCGATAATCGCACGAAGATACCCTTCTTTTAACGTCGCTTCTAAAAGCTTCTTATGCTCTCCCTTTTTGCCGCGAATCATGGGCGCTAACACTAAAATGCGCGTGGATTCAGGCTGTGTCATCACTTGGTCCACCATTTGGTCAATGGCTTGCGCTTCAATGCGCTCGCCGCAGATAGGACAATGGGGAATCCCTATTTTAGACCACAATAAACGAAAATAGTCGTAAATTTCCGTGACCGTTCCCACAGTCGAGCGTGGGTTTTTATTGGTCGTCTTTTGATCGATTGAAATCGACGGAGAAAGTCCTTCAATATATTCCACATCCGGTTTGTCCATGCGACCTAAGAACATACGCGCATAGCTGGATAATGACTCCACGTAGCGGCGTTGTCCTTCCGCGTAAATTGTATCAAAAGCCAAAGAAGACTTTCCTGATCCGGAAAGTCCTGTAAAGACAATGAGCTGATCTCGTTGTAGTGTAAGATCTACATCTTTTAAATTATTTTCTTTGGCGCCTTTTATAATAATTTCATTTTTAGCCAATCGTTTGATCCACTCCATATTCTTGTTTTAATCGATTCCATTCATCGCGAAGTTCAGCGGCTCGTTCAAACTCTAAGTTTTCTGCAGCTTCTCGCATATTCGTCTCCAAGTTGATGAGAATTTCCTTAATTTCAGATAAGGATAAGTTTTCTGTTTCATAAGCTTCCTCATCATCTGCCGCATGGGTCGCTTCAATAATATCACGAACCGATTTCTTAACACTTGCAGGCGTTAAATGATGCTCTTCATTGTACTTTTCTTGTATTTCACGACGACGTTCCGTCTCTTCTATAGCGCGCTGCATCGACCCCGTCATACGGTCTGCATACAGCAAGACATGGCCATTTACGTTTCTGGCTGCACGGCCAATCGTCTGGATCAAAGAGGTTTCGGAGCGTAAAAATCCTTCCTTATCTGCATCTAAGATTGCGATTGTACTTACTTCTGGTAAGTCCAACCCTTCCCGCAATAAGTTGATTCCTACGAGGACATCGTATTTTCCAAGACGCAAATCGCGAATAATCTCCATGCGTTCAATGGTTAAAATATCAGAATGCATATAGGTGACTTTGATTCCCACTTCTTCTAAATATTTTGTCAAATCTTCTGCCATGCGCTTCGTGAGTGTCGTGATAAGGGTTCTTTCACCGCGCTGTGTCGTCTTATGAATTTCAGTGAGTAAATCATCAATTTGATTTTCCGTTGGTCGTATACGCACAATTGGGTCCAGTAATGCCGTCGGGCGAATCACTTGTTCGACCACTTGTTCCCCATGTTCCATTTCATAGGGACCCGGCGTTGCCGATGTATAAATCGCTTGGTTGACCATGCCTTCAAACTCATCAAATTGCATTGGCCGGTTGTCAAGGGCAGATGGCAAACGGAAACCGTATTCAACTAAATTTTCTTTTCTTGAACGGTCCCCGAAATACATCCCCCGAATTTGAGGAATCGTCACGTGGGATTCGTCGATAATAAGCAAATAATCCTTTGGAAAATAATCCATCAGCGTATAGGGTTTTGAACCCGGTGCCCGTTGACTCAAATGTCTGGAATAGTTTTCAATCCCCGTGCAAAAGCCCATTTCAGAAAGCATTTCCATATCATATCGGGTACGCTGTTCTAAGCGTTGGGCTTCCACTAATTTGTTTTGTTCATGTAATTCAATGAGGCGCTCATCCAACTCTTTCTCTATCGATTGGACAGCCAACTTCACTTTTTCAGAAGAAGTTGCATAGTGAGACGCGGGAAAGATCGATACATGGGAACGTGTCCCCACCGCATGCCCCGTCAACGCATTTACTTCTACGATACGGTCAATTTCATCGCCGAAAAACTCCACGCGAATGGAGGCTTCATCCGCCCCTGCAGGATAAATCTCCAAAGAATCACCGCGAACGCGGAAAGTCCCTCGGGTAAAGTTAATGTCATTGCGCACGTACTGAATATCTACCAGTTGACGAATGACTTCATTGCGGTCTTTATTTTGACCAGGGCGTAGGGACACAACCAAATTCTTATAGTCGATTGGGTCCCCTAAGCCGTAGATACAAGAAACCGATGCGACAATAATCACATCTTTTCTCTCAAAGAGTGCCATCGTCGCCGAGTGGCGTAATTTATCAATTTCATCGTTTATCGAACTATCTTTTTCGATGTAGGTATCCGTCATCGGCACATAAGCCTCTGGTTGATAATAATCATAGTAACTGACGAAGTATTCGACGGCGTTATTTGGGAAGAATTCTCTAAATTCGCTGGCTAATTGATAGGCCAGCGTTTTATTGTGAGCAATGACCAACGTAGGTTTCTGCACCTTCTCGATGATATTTGCCATTGTATATGTTTTTCCAGAGCCTGTGACTCCCTTTAAAACTTGGTGTTTTTTTCCATCAAAAACACCTTGTGCGAGGGCATCAATGGCCTGGGGTTGGTCCCCCGTCGGTTGGAAAGGGGATTCTATTTTAAAATCCAATGATTGACCTCCTTCTGAACTTATGTTCGGTCTTCATTATACCATACTCAATCAGGGAATCAATAGCTTATTTCCCTTAGATTTGTTTGTTTCCATCGTTATTATTTACCCCTTTGTGAAGGTTAGCAATCGTGAATTAACTAGAGCTCAAAAACGAAAAAAAGACCCAGTTTTCACTAGGTCTTCACTCCTTATTATCGAAATAAATCGAGGAATCGCTCCCAGATATTTCGATCGTCGACAGTTTCTTCGATTTGCGCTTCTTCCTTCTGCACGCGGAGCGCTTCTGTCATCATGACAAATTGGACGGATTGGGGCGCTGGATTTTTATCAGAAACAAAACTCGTCGGTTCAAAATCAGCAGGCATAAATTCATTCATCGCATCGTCAATACCTTCTTCAATTTTTTGATCCATGTTTTGTGTTTCGTTGCTGAGAGTTTTCATACCAGAGGATAATTCATCGCCCCCATTTGCAAGTCTTAAAATCCCCTGTTGGAATGCACCAATGCCTGCGAGGTACGCGTCCACACCGTTTGCATATTGTCCCATTCCCTGTTCCAATTGATTTGCACCCGCTAATAAATCGCGATGGCCATCTAAAAGTTGTTTACTTCCA
>CAMDZK010000128.1 GCA_945910665.1 uncultured Peptostreptococcaceae bacterium | reverse complement strand
AGGCGCGTCCCATTAAACCAATGGAGAGGCCTAAATTCCCTGTGGAACCAACACTGATGGTATAATTGGAGAAGAGGGTACGCATGGCATCGGAGCCAAATATCTCGTAATTATTTCCAGCTGAGAGCATCCCTTCTTGAAGTGCAATTTCTTCTGCTACTTTTAAGACTTCATAGATGCCACCGCGGGCTTTAATGGAACCAGAAATAGGCAGGGCATTGTCTTGTTTAATAAAGAGCTTGCCACCAAATGGGAGAACATTTTGTAATGCTTGTTGAAAGTGCGGGATAGGGGTGAGGGGACTTTCAATTAATCCTTCATTCACCATCGTTTCAGGAAAATATTTTGTAAAATAGGAAGAGAAGCGTGCGAGTCGTTCGCGCGCTTCTTCAACGTAAGGGTCTGTATTCGATTGAATTCGAGAAGGGTCATAGAATGGATTTTCAAAAAATATCGGTTGTGCCTCTCGAAGTTTTTCTACAATATTATTCGGTTGCATAGTTATCAAAATAACCTTGAACCAGAATGACGGGAGTTCCCTTATCACCAGAGCCACTCATTAAGTCACTAAGACTTCCTAAAAGGTCTGTCAAATGACGCGGTGTGGTTCCCAAACTTTCTTCTTGTCCTGTAAGGTTGTTGCTTTTATTTTTGATTTTGTCGCGCATTGCCTTGGTTAAATCTTCTCCGCGTAATTCTTTGAGTTCATTGTCGGCAATGTATTTGAGTTTGATTTCATTGGGCATACCGGAAAGCCCTTCGGTAAATCCAGGAGAGACGACAGGATCCGCTAATTCCCAAATTTTTCCAATGGGGTCCTTAAAGGCTCCATCCCCGTACACCATGACTTCAACGTGAATACCTAAATGTTGTTTAATGTGACTTTGCAACTCCTTCGCAAAATCATAGCTATCTCTTGGAAAGAGTTTAATTTCGCTGGAAGTAGAAAGGTTTGAGCCTAACAATCCATATTCTGGATTATATCCTTGACCGTTGGGTTTGGTACAAATATCATCTAAGGCAAGGGCAGTCTTGGCACCTTTTTTCTCTAATTTTTTTTTGAGATTTTTGCGGTCGTGAATATTACACACGAGAACTTCGTCCGTATAATTTAAAATTGCCGTTGGATTATTGGCAAAGACGATTTCTATTTGCCCAGGCTTTACAGCCATGGACTTGTACATATCGACGTAGTCCACTCCCGTGAAAGGATGATAATAATTACTTCCGGCAATCTCTCTGTATTGTTCTTCTGTAAGAATATCGGAGTAGGGGTTAATGTCCTCCCTAAACAGTACATCTGGATCCATAAGATGATTTCCCACTTCGTCACTTGGATAGTTCAACATGACGACTACGGGGAGTTCCGTGGCAAAAATTGCATGTAAGATATTAGAAAAGCGGTTTCTAGAAAGCATAGGGAATAAGACGCCAATTTTATTCTTATACTTTTCCTTTAATTCTTTTGTTACGGCGTCAAGGCTGATGTAGTTGCCTTGAGCTCTCGCTAAAATTGATTCTGTAACGGTGATAATATCATTATCTTTCAGCGTTACTTCTCCGCTTTCTAAACCAATTTGGAAAGTATCTCCGATGGTTTTAACTAAATCTTCGCCGGATTTTACAATGGGTAATCGAATTCCGGTTGCTTTTGTACCTGTGATTCTCAAATGGATGAGCTCCTTTCAGGGATATAAACGCCATCTTCTGTGATGAGTGCGTCTATGGGCTGATCGTGGTCTTCAATCGGAATGGAGGACACTCGTTGTAATGAGTATCCAATGCCTAGCTTATACGGTTTTTGAGGCAACGATTGAATGAAGCGATCGTAATAACCAGCGCCATAACCGATGCGATACCCATCTGGGCTAAAGGCAACACCGGGCACGAAAATAACGTCAATTTTTTCTTTTTCACCCCATACTCTATTTTCTTCTTTTGGTGTTAAAATGCCATAATTTCCGAGCTCTAAATCATCGTAGGAATGAAGTTTTAGTAGTTTCATTTCCGGATTCCCTTTTTCCGTATAGGGAACATAGATGGTTTTTCCATCATGGAGTAGCTTCTCAAGAAGTGGTTTCGTTGAAACTTCAGAGCCAAAGTTGAGAAAACCAAAGATGACATCTGCTTGTTGCACTGGTTTTTGCGCTAATACATATTCTTTAATTTTTTCACTTTTCTCTTTTCGTTCTTGCAAAGATAATGCATCACGCCTTGCAATGATTTCGTTACGAATGCTTTTTTTATTCATTTTTAACACCCCTCACATAGTATATCAGTGTTTAATTCAAAAAAAAAGCTGGAATATTGTAACAAATTTGTAACTTTATGATATAATGACAGGGAATGAGATTAATACAGTCAGGAGGCGGTGCATTGATTGAGTTCCAAAATGTCACCAGAATCTATAAAAATCAAGTAAAGGCACTCGATAACGTCACGTTCAGAATCATCGATGGGGAGTTTGTCTTCTTAATTGGAGAATCTGGAGCAGGTAAATCGACACTCATTAAGATGCTTTTACGTGAGGAAGTTCCAAATCATGGGACTGTATTGTACAATGGCGAGAATATTTCTAAAA
The DNA here is from genome assembly GCA_945910665.1 of uncultured Peptostreptococcaceae bacterium. Taxonomy (GTDB): domain Bacteria; phylum Bacillota; class Clostridia; order Tissierellales; family Peptoniphilaceae; genus JAAYQA01. Next base: position 1,451 of record CAMDZK010000128.1, on the reverse strand, counting down.
TACGTGCACGGCGCGTGGCGAAACATCGTCAAAGTCTGGGTGTCGTGTTTCAAGATTTCCGTCTATTGGATGATCGTACAGTTTTTGAGAACATAAGCTATGCCTTAGAAATTTTTGGGCATCCCCGTAAGGATATCAAAAAGAGAGTGTTAGAAACACTTGAAATTGTGGATTTGACAAGAAGAGCAGGGTCTTATCCGAATCAATTATCCGGGGGAGAAAAGCAACGCGTATCCATTGCTCGTGCGATTGTCAATCGGCCTAAATTACTCATTGCCGATGAACCCACAGGGAACTTAGACCCTGAAACTTCCTGGGAAATTATTCGCGCATTACGCGATGTAAATCATGCGGGGACGACCATTCTCATGGCGACCCACGCAAAAGATATCGTTGATAAAATGAAAAAACGCGTATTAGAACTCCATAGCGGTGTCCTTGTTCGTGATGAAGAAGGAGGCGGTTATTCTGTCTAGAATCCGAGTTTTTTTCAATACGCTGAAGGAAGGCCTAAAAGGTCTTTGGCGTCATAAAGGAATGGGTTTTGCTTCCATTTTTTCGGTGTTCGCTCTTCTCATTATGTTCGGTGCTACACTTTTAGTCTTACTTAACGTCAATATATTCGTTCGTGATACGCAAATGAAAGTTGGCGATATTGACATTTTCATCCTTAATGAGATAGACTCAGTGGATGAGCGTGCCATTGACGATTTTATTCGAAATCATACGGGAATCAAAGAACTTCAATATTATACGAAGGAAGAAGCCTACGAAGTATTTCGCAATTCATGGGAAGATGATGCATACTTGTTAGATGGTATGTCTGATGCCTTCCAACCTTACTACGTCATTCAATTAGAAGATGTGAACCAATCCCACGCATTTGTTCAAGAGATTACGCAATTTGCAGGGGTCGATCAGGTCAATTACTATCAAGATTTAATCGATCGCATTGAGACCATATCATCGACTGTTCAACTGATTGGAATTGTCGTTGTCGCTGCATTAATCTTGATTTCCATGTTTGTCATCTCCAATACGATTAAGTTGACAGTGGTGGCACGAGAGAAAGAAATTGAAGTCATGCGTTATGTGGGTGCAAGTACTGGGATGATTGAGGGACCCTTTATTATCGAGGGAACCTTCTTTGGTCTCGTAGGAGCAGCCTTGGCGTTTCTCGCCGTATACATTGGTTACCGCGAACTATTTGAACGATACAGTGAATGGTTTTATCAACTGTCATCAAGTTATCTAATCCATCCATTAGTCATACGACAAGAGTTTTTAATCATATTTGCGGTGATGGGAGCCGGCATTGGAATTTTAGCGAGCTTGTTGTCATTACGCAAGTATCGAAGAGTATAGAAATGAGGATAAAAACTATGCAGAAGGGAAATTTGGCAGCGTCGATTGTAGCTTGTACGATGCTTTTGTCGACGGCAATGCCAGCA
>CAMDZK010000127.1 GCA_945910665.1 uncultured Peptostreptococcaceae bacterium | reverse complement strand
AGATGATGTTGTTGACGAGTTTGATGGGATCAACCAAGGAATTTATCAGGCGGATATGTCCATCGTTAAGCTCGAATCCTACAGTTCATTTAATATTACAGAAACCATGTATTACGTGAGTATGGTCATTGTCCTTCTTTACTTTGGTTATGGAAGTATCACAAAAGCCTATCCTGTGACGGTTGGTTCCGCCTATATTTTTGTTGACTACATGAGTAAGATTTTTAATCAATTAAACAATGTGATTACGAGAATTGGACAATTGGAAAGAGCCAATAGTGCTGTGGACAATATGATCGAGATGCTCAAAAGAGACTCGGTAGTAGAAGGCGATGATGACAATGAGATTTCTGGGAGCAGTGTTACCTTTGAGGGGGTTGGTTTTTCCTATGTAGAGAATGAACCTGTATTACAAGATGTTCATTTTCATATTCCAGACGGTGAAACCGCCGCATTTGTCGGACGAACAGGTTCAGGAAAATCGACGATTATGAATTTATTGTTTCGCTATTACACACCGGAAAGTGGTCAAATCCTCATTGGAGGACAAGACATGAACCAAAAAACATTGGAAAAAACAAGAGAAAAAATGGCGATTGTCCTACAAGATCCTCAGTTGTTTTCTGGAACCGTCAGTGACAATATTCGGCTTTTTGATGATTCGATTTCAAAAGAGGCTGCCAAAGATGCTTTAATCCAAGTTGGTGGGGAGGATTTATTACGAAAGCTTCCACAAGGGCTAGATACGGAGCTCAAAGAACAAGCGGACAATTTATCCGCTGGTGAAAAACAGCTCATCTCCTTTGCCCGTGCATTTGTGCGAAATCCAGAAATTCTCGTCCTCGATGAAGCAACAGCCAATATCGACTCTCAAACTGAAAGTATCATACAACACGGCATGGAAGTCTTATCTCAAGGACGAACGACTCTCATTATCGCCCACAGACTTTCCACGATACAAAAGGCAGAACAGATTTTTGTCTTGGAGCGAGGAAAAATTGTGGAGAGAGGAAATCACGCCCAACTGATGGCCCAAAAGGGAATGTATGCGGAAATGGTGAGAGCCCAACAATAAAAAAAGAGCTTGCAGTACTCCATACTGCAGGCTCTTTTCTATTCGACTTCACAAAGACTCTCACCGTAAAATTCATCGTTTTCGTCGGTACTAGCATCGAGTAGTTTCTTCAATTGGTTGATAAAAGTGTAATAGCCTTGGCGTTTTTTGATATCTTCAAATGAAAAGGCGTCTTCATTTTTTCGGAGACGAAGGGGAATCTTCATTTGATATTCTGCCAAAATAGAATACCCTTTCTCTTCCAAAATTTTTCTTGGACGATCGTGGAACGCCTTGTTTTTCGTGGCGCTCGTAGAAAAGAGAATCACTTCTCGAATGCTCGTACACTTTGGTAGTTCACCGACCCATTCAGTCAGGGAAGGATGCATGTGCCATGCGTAAATTCCTGAACCAGCGATGAGTAAATCGTATGAAGAAGTATCTAAGTTGTGTGCATCTTCGAGACGATAGAGGTCTGCGTTTAAATCTTCAGCAATCGATTTTGCCAATTGTTCTGTTTGGTTCTTATATTGGGATGCATAGAGCACAGCAATTTTCATATTATTCCTCCTTGGGATGCCCACAATGAGGGCAGTATCTGAAATTGTGGGAAATGGTTTCTCCACATTGAGTACAGTTATCATTTGTATACCCAGTCCGAATTAAATCCTCCGCTTGTAAGCGAACGTCTCCTTTTTCTATGCGCTGTCCGTTTTCTTTCGTAAGGGAGAAGGCGCGATGACAACAAGTGGTGCGGGCCGTATATTTTTTTGAAAAAGAAAAAAGGGGAATAAAAAACAGGCAAAATACTTGGGACTGCACAAATACAACGGCACGTCCCATGCGTCCACAAGATGGACAGATGATGGGTTCTCCGTCATTTACTTGTTTTTCTTTGGGCGAGACTGTAATAAATACAAACATTTTTACCTCCAACTCTCCCCTAATTATAACATTTCCTGTATACTAAAATAAGAAGAAAGGAAGCTGATGATGGTAGGAACACTTGCAAATACATTAGGTGCTCTCGTGGGCTCTATGTTAGGTTTATTATTGGGTAAAAGACTACCAGAGCGCGTTGGAGACGCCGTCATCCAAGCCTTTGGGTTGTTGACGATTTTTCTAGGGATTACGGGGGCCATGGAGATGCAAAATGTATTGGTCGTCATTCTCTCTTTAGCCATCGGAACGATGATTGGAGAAGCTTTAGACCTTCAAAGGCGGATGGAACAGTTTTCTACATGGATGCAAGAGCACTTTGGAGGAGAAGAAAGCAACTTTTCTAAAGCTTTCGTCACGGCAACATTATTATCTTGCGCTGGCGCTATGGGCATTGTGGGCGCTTTACAAGGCGGTCTGATTGGGAACCATACAATGCTCTATACCAAGGCGATCATCGATGCGATTTCATTTTTCTTTTTAGCAGCATCCCTTGGTTTAGGCGTGGTGGTTGCATCAGGGTCGATCCTTGTGTATCAAGGAAGTATCGTCCTACTTGCCATGGCAATGGGTCCCTTTTTATCGGACGCGATGGTCACAGAAATGGGAGCGGTGGGTTCTTTGCTTCTCGTAGGATTGGGACTCAATATTTTAGGCGCATCAAAACTTCGATTGATGAATTATATTCCAGCAATTTTCTTACCGATTCTTCTTGTAGGACTGTCAGGATTGTTGGGATAGAAAGGAGTCTGTATGAAAAAATTAATCATAATACTGGGACTTTTACTTATGGGATGCCAATCGCATCCACACGAGGTGACAACAGAAGCTGTTGTCACGGAAGCTACCGCGCCCGTTGAATCAGAAATCGCAGAAACGGAAAGTACGGAGCAAGAGCAAACTGAAGCTTTAGCGGCGACAGAAATTGAAATTTTAGGACAAGATTTCATGCCAAGCCCTGAAAATAATACGGTGTATTTTGAAGGTAGTAAAAACTTCAGTCTACATCCTGAATATTCCGATGGTACGAGGGTGCAAATGGTCCAATTGAATGGTGACGAAGAACCCAGGCAATATCTTCTCACGGTAGAAGAACCTGGAGTTTTCTTACAAGTCATGACAGAAGAAACTTATTTTCGTCAAAATCTCTTACTCATGAATGAAACAGAATATGAAAATGAGTTAGATATGCCATTCCTACTCATTCCAACGGTGGTCCAAGAAGGGGAAACGTGGGAAAGTGGGGGAGCACAGTTTAAAATTGTCGATGCAGATACACAAAAAGTAACCATTGAAAAGGTCGACGATAAAAACACTGTCTTCGTTTTTGAAAAAGGGAAAGGGATTGTCGAAGTCACTGTAACAGGCGATGAAACAGAGCAAGTAAAAGCTGTAAATACGGCCGTCTCAAATCCTGAACGAAGTATGAATCTGTATTACCCAGACCCTGACGATGACACTGGTCAGTACCTCTTAAAGCATACCATTCGCTATTCCTTTAAAACGAACGAAATCACAAGAGAAACTTTGCCGACGCTCATTGCAGAAAGTGCCAAAGAAGGTTATTTTAATTATCTGCCTGAAGGAAGCAAAATCAATTGGTTGTACAAAGATAAAGAGGATATCGTCCATGTGGACTTTAATCAAGTCTTTCAAGATAATCTGCAAACTGGATCCACGTACGAAGTGACCACTTTAGAATCGATTGCGATGACCCTATTAGACTTAATGGATGGGGAGGAACTTCTCCTGACGGTCGAAGGAAATCATTACGAAGGTGGCCATGTGACTCTTGAAAAAGGGGAGACGATTGACCGCGTTGAAGACGAATATATTCGATAAGAAAGAGCCAAACAGGCTCTTTTTTTCGATTATTTACCTTTTTAAGAATAAATGATAAAATTAAATAGTGAAGAAATAAACTGGTTAAAGCATTACACAAATGAGCTCCCAGTAAAGAAAGGTATCCCATGATTGTAAAACAAATGCGTGCCTTACGAGGCGCTAATTATTACCATAAAAAGCCCGTCATATACATACAAGTGGAACTTGGCGACTTA
>CAMDZK010000126.1 GCA_945910665.1 uncultured Peptostreptococcaceae bacterium | reverse complement strand
CATAGAATATCTGAATTTTGTCGCTGATATTTATGAAATGCCAAAGGAAGAGCGGGCACAGCGATTCACAAAACTCACGACGACTTTTGGATTAGACGGAGTTTTGCAAGACATGATTGGTACGTATTCCCATGGGATGCAACAAAAACTTGCTTTAATCGCCGCACTCATGCACGAGCCAGAAGTATTTATTCTCGATGAACCAATGGTCGGTTTAGATCCAAAATCATCACACCAATTGAAAGAAATCATGCGAGAACATTGTGATGCGGGAAAGACTGTCTTCTTTTCTACTCATGTTCTAGACGTTGCTGAAAAGCTCTGTGATCGCATTGCCATTATCAATAAAGGAAAAATCGTCGACGTGGGAACCATGGACGAATTACGAGAAAATACCACAGGGTCTTTGGAAGATATTTTCTTGGAGTTAACCAATGAGTAGTAAGCGAAAAATTTTGACCAAAAAAGAAATCCTTCTTTATTTTGGTCTCAGATCCCCTAAAAAGAAACCAAACCCCGCAAGGTATTTATTATATCCATTGATATTACTTGCCTTTGCACCCTACTTCATGCTGTTATATTTTTTATTTTCTCTGGGTTTCCAAAGCAACACATTGATGTATGGGGAAAGCCTCATGCCTCTCTTAGTCATGAGCATGCTGGTTATCATCCATGTGTTTTTACTGATGAATGGAATGCCTGCATTGTTCGCACGGTTTTATGGAAATAAAGATAATATAATTCTTTTTTCTATGCCCGTGACTGGTGCGGATATTATGATTTCGAGAAGTGCGCCAATTTTTATGATGCAAGCTTTTTTGTCTCTTCTCATCTTTATCCCCTTTATGGTGGCCGCATTACAAAGTAACGCTGTTAACGTACATCAGTGGATTCATCTTATTGTAGGGTTAATTACATCAATCATTTTTCCTACGGCGATTTCTGCTGTGATTCTCGTGTTACTCATGCGATTTACAAACCTTGGCCGCTATAGTAATGGTCTCAAAATTATTGGATTTATTGGGATGATGGTCATGATTATCGGCATCCAATTTGTCATTCAAAGCGGTTCTATGCAAAGTCAGGCGATGGATGCAAAATCGGCCATTGAAATGCTGGCAAATCAACGAGGACTCATTGAATCTGCTGCCACGCTATTTTTACCGGCAAAATGGACATCCCTTGCTTTTGTGCAAGAGACGGGTACAGCATATATCTATACATTGTTAAATATACTCTTATCCGTTTTAAGCGTAGGCTTATTAGTCATCGTTTCACAAAAATATTATTTAAAAGCGATGCTTGATGGAAGCGAAATGGCGAAATCTTCCAGCAACAAAAAGAAATTGGATGTGTCTAAATCCAATGTTAAACCGGCGTGTTGGTCTATCTTTTTGACAGAATGGCGACTCCTTAAAAGAACGCCGGCCTATTTTATGAACGTATTGTCGATTCCAATTATTCTTCCCATTATGTGGCTCATGCCACTCTTTGTCTATCCAGGCGCTGTGACAGAAGCGAAGGAAATTGTCCGTATGGTATTGGATCTTCAAGAGGGCACTCGATACATTATATTGGGTACAGTGGCGGTTGGTTTTGCCTTATCCTTTTTTATAAATATGTTCAATTCAACATCCACCTCAGTCAGTCGAGAAGGACAAGCTTTTATGCTTCGGCGCGTGCTCCCATTGAAAGCGAAGGATGAGATTCTTGGACGAAATATGGTGAATTGGGTGCTCGTCTTTTTTATGCCACTCATGCTTTTTGTCATCGCGTATTTTGTTATCGGTCTCCCACTGTGGATTGGATTTTTTTGTGCGTTCTTTACCTTATTCTTTAGCGTTCCACTCGGATTTGTAGGGCTTTTAGTGGACTATACAAGACCAAAACTCAATTGGAGCGATGCAAATCAAGCCGTGAAACAGAATATGAATAGTTTTTTTGCCGTATTACTAAATTTGGCGATTTTCCTCATCTATGCCCTTGCCGGTTTTATTTTATATAAGGTCATTGGATTAAACCTTGAGATTCTATTCTATGGTGGCATCATTTTCATCATTTTAAATATTATTTTATCGATCGTAAGTTTTATTATTTTGAAAGGAACAGTTGAGGAGAAACTTCAAAGCCTCGAAATGTAGATATGAAACTAGAAATTTTCGAGTTTATTGATGACAGTATCGATTTACTTCTTAAACATCATAGTATTTACGAAAGTTGTGCCAGAAAACTGGAACGCTTTTTCACCGATTCCTTTTCTTGGAAAGAATCATTTCTAAACGTAAAAACTCGGATCAAATCGGAAGATAGTCTCAGGGAAAAAATTCTACGACAAAATTTGTTTACCGAGTATTTTACACCCCAAGAAATGATGGATGATTTGCCCGATATTATTGGCTTACGGATTGAATGCCGCTTTATCGAAGAAGAAAAAGAAATCTACGAATCCCTCTGCGCCATGTTTACAGAAGAGATGGAAGATGGCTTTTTTGCTTCGGAATTTAATGAGGGAATTCGCCTTGATTTAAGCACACCCCAGCCACAAATCCAGAAAAACGGATTCGAAATTTATAAAATCGATGGAAAAATTTGGACCGAAATGATGACCATTCACTTTGAGTTACAAATCAAATCGATGGTCAACGTCTTTTGGGGAGAAATTGACCATAAGGTCCTCTATAAAAATTACAACTACATGATGGGAGAAGATTTTTTCCGAGAACTTCTCATCTCGATTAAAGAAAATCTCTGGTCCGTCGACAAGCGTTTGATGCAATTGTATAGGCGTATTGAAAACATGGACTTGGCTTATCCCAGTACGACAAAAGATCAATTAAAAAATATGCTTTCTAAAATGATTCACGATTCGTTTGTCCTTCGCATGCGCGAGCAAACGGGCATATTAATTGATTTTAAAAAGCCATCCGTGTTGATTGTCGATTTTCTTTTTGCTCAGAAAACTGGACAGAGTGATGAAATGTATGCGACTTTTTTCGTGGATGTGTTCAGGAAAATTCAAGCGAGACATGAAGAATTAGATATAACAAAGGGGATTGAAATTCCGAAGTTTGAATTTGAAAATCAGCGGCAAGCGCATTTAGGTCGATCGATTATTCCACATATTAACCGTGATTTTAAGTGGTTTTTGCTTTTCCGTATCCTCATTGATATTGAACAAGCTGAATTCGAAAAGGAATACCTCTTATTTATTGATTATTTAATCAATACTTTTTCTTATCGCATACAAAAGGGAGTAAAGAAAAAAGAGTTGTCCCAAAAAGACCAAGAGCGAATGTTTAATGCGCTACTGGATTCTCTCATTTATTGGTATTCTGAAACTTGCAGTATGGATTTTCTCACCATCGAGCATATGCGTATCGTAGAGTCCGCAGTGGATGTATTCTTAAAAGATGTAAATCGACCAGAAGATTTACTCAGTTTGGAAGATGACGACTTTATTTTCATTTTAGAGGAGTTATTACGAGCATGATAGGAATTGACTTATTAGAAATCAAAAGAATGGAGAAATTTGTTCAAGATGAGCGGTTTTTGAACAAAATTCTCTCTCCATCTGAGCGTGAAGCGTACGACAATAAACCGTCAGCCAAAAAGCTGGCGGTCTATTTTTCTGCGAAAGAAGCGATGGCAAAAGCTGTAGGCACGGGTTTCGGTCCCTATGCAATAACGGATTTTCAACTGCATTACAAGAAGAGTGGCCAACCCTTTGGTCTGATCCCTAAAAACGGTACGCACTTTTCAATCAGCGTCAGTCATGATGGTGGTTTCGTTACCGTGATTGCACAATGTGTTGAGAAACAAGTGCAAGTACCAAAAGCGCCTGCAACGATTCCCATACGAGAAAAAGACGCTCATAAAGGGACGATGGGAAGGTGTGTACTCATCGGTGGAAGTGAGGGCATGGTAGGAAGTGTCACATTGGCCTCTCTTGCCACTTTGCGTTCAGGTGCTGGTTACAGTTACGTATTGACGCGCAAAGAAATCACTTCTTTATTGCAAATCAAATGTATTGAGCCAATCATCCATTCCTTTGAAAAGGGCGCACATCTCATTGAAAAGGCTGATTC
>CAMDZK010000125.1 GCA_945910665.1 uncultured Peptostreptococcaceae bacterium | reverse complement strand
ATTCCCTTTGGAAAGGTTCGAATTCGACCCAGTGGTAGTGCAGGTTCACATAACGGCATGAAGTCGATTATCCAGCATATACAAGATGATCAATTTCCGCGGGTACGCATTGGAATTGGAGAAGAGAGAAAGGGCGATACAGCGGATTTCGTCTTATCGCGTTTTCAAAAGAGCCAAGAAAAAGAAATCAACGAATGTTTGGCCCGCGCGGGAGATGCGACACTCGCTATGATTTCCCGTGGGGTTGATTTTGCGATGAATCAATACAATCCATTGTAATCAAAGGAAGAAGTTTTGAAAGAACAAAGGCAACAAATTTTTGCGAGAGATCCTCATTTTCTCTCCGTACAATTGGCGTGTCAATCAGGGGATACGCCGATTTATTTGCACGGGATTCAACCGGGAAGCCTCTATGAAGCGGGCGTGTATTTGCACGACGAATTACAACAGACCGTAGTACTCGTGTTTTCGCATGAAAACCAAGCAAAAAACGCCGCATTAAATGGGGCACAATGGACGGAAAATATCTACTATTATCCGAGCCGTGAAGTGCATTTTTTTAATATCGATGCTGTCGAAAACAAAAATGAAAAAGAACGACTCCGCGTCCTTACTAAATTAGCGCGCAAAGAGCCAATCATTGTCTGTACGACGATGCAAGCCCTGGCTGAAAAAATAACTACACCCGCAGGATTCCTGCGGGATATTGTCGTTCTCAAAGCCTTTGGTTTTGGAAATATCGATCGATTACGAGAACAATTTCTTTTCTTACGGTACAACCAAGTGCCACGAGTAGAAAGTCCAGGTGAATTTTCCATTCGGGGCGGAATTTTAGATATCTTCCCCACGAATGAAGAATTTCCCGTTCGGGTCGAATTTTTTGATACGGAGATCGATTCCCTCCGCACTTTTGATATTGGGACGCAGCGTTCCATTGACCATATTGACGAAGTACAGATTGGCCCGGCAAAAGATATGCTTATGGATGCGAAAGACAAAGGGGCAATCCTTCAAGGCATCGAAGAAGATATCGACCGGTATGAAAAGAAATATAAGGCAAGTGCAGAAGAAGGCTCTGCCGTCGAAAAATTTCTGGAAATTCACGAACGCGTCAAAGAAGGACTATCTGTCGAAAATATGCATTTGCTCCTTCCTTATTTGGAGGAGAATCAATACGCTTCCCTTCTCGATTATGTGTCAGAAGAAGGGATTGTAATCGTCGATGATCTATCCCGCGTGTATGACACATTTTTAGGGCAACAAGACGAGCTTCTCGAGCAAATTACGATGCAATTGGAGCGGGGCGAAGTCTTTCCGCGCCACGAGCACGTGTGGTATAAGGCGCCAAAAGTAGTGGAGCGTCTTGAAGAAAAAAGACTCATCCATGCAGCGCTTCTTATGAAGCGTATGCGCATGGTGCAACCGAAGCGCATCGTGGAAATAAAGACCTTAGAAGCTCCTGGTTTTTCGGGGCAGATGGAACCTTTCTTCGATTGGTTGGAGGCAGAAGCACCATTTCAAACGATTCTTTTGGCGTTAGGCACGAAGGAACGGGTGGATCTCATGCGAGAACATCTCTTCGCGAGAAACTTGCCGATTGCCCCAGAAGGAGAACTTCCACCTGCTGGAATTGCTCTCACTGAACAGAACTTCATCCAAGGGGTGCAGTTTACGGAAGCGCGCTTTACCCTGTTCACCCACAAAGAAATTTATGGGCGCGCAAAAGTGCAAACAAGCGCACGAAAAAAGAAAAAACCAAAAAGCCGTTTGGTCGCTTCAGACTTACAGCCTGGTGATTATGTCGTCCATGAAAACCAGGGGATTGGTCGTTTTGAAGGCTTTCAACAACTCACAGTCAATGAACACACGAGTGATTATCTCGTCATTCAATATTTTGGGAAGGATAAACTCTATTTACCACCCGACCAAATGCACTTGATTCAAAAATACATCGGTCAGGGAAAAGGTGGAAAAGAACCAAAGCTTAATCGACTGAACAGTCCTACATGGAGAAATACGAAAGCCAAAGCGCGTCGCGCAGTAGAAGAGATTGCCGATGATTTAGTGCGATTGTATGCATCGAGAGCCAAAAAAGAGGGGTACGCCTTCCAGCCAGACACACCCTGGCAAAGGGAATTTGAAGAAGACTTTTTATATGAAGAAACCCAGGGGCAGCTTCGAAGTATTGACGAGATTAAGCTTGATATGGAAAAACCAAGACCCATGGACCGCATTTTGTGCGGCGATGTGGGATACGGGAAAACGGAAGTTGCCTTACGTGCCGCCTTTAAGGCCATTATGGATGGAAAGCAAGTGGCATTTTTGTGCCCGACTACCATCTTAGCGCAGCAGCACTACCAAACCGCCCGGGAGCGTTTCCGCGATTTTCCTGTGGGAATTGAAGTGCTCAGCCGCTTTGTGCCTCCTGCGCGTTCCAAAGAAATTCTTCAAGGATTAAAAACAGGCTCCGTCGATTTTGTCGTAGGAACCCACAGACTTTTATCGAAAGACTTAAAGTTCAAAGATTTGGGTCTTCTCATTATCGATGAGGAACAGCGTTTTGGCGTACAACATAAAGAAAAATTGAAAAAGATCACAGAAGCTGTGGATGTTCTCACTCTTTCTGCAACGCCCATTCCAAGAACCTTACAAATGGGACTGATTGGGATCCGCGACATGAGCGTTTTGGATGAACCACCACAGGAGCGTTTCCCAACGACCACCTACGTATTGGGATATGACCGGGCGATCCTGGCTGGCGCCATCCGCAGAGAATTGAGCCGTGATGGCCAAGTATATTTTGTCTATAATCGCGTTCATGATATTGATCGTATCGCCGCTGAAATCCATTCCATGGTGCCAGAAGCCCGTGTGGGGATTGGCCATGGTCAAATGAGCGAACGAGAATTGGAAAACGTCATGCAATCCTTCATTCAAGGGGAGATTGATGTGCTTCTTTCCACAACAATTATCGAAACGGGCCTCGATATACAAAATGTCAACACAATGATTGTGTATGATGCAGATAAGATGGGCTTAAGTCAGTTGTACCAATTGAAAGGCCGCATCGGCCGTTCCAATCGCACCTCGTATGCGTACTTTACCTACGAAAAAGATAAAGTGTTGCAAGAGACTGCGGAAAAGAGATTAATGGCCATTCGTGATTTTAGTGAATTTGGTTCTGGATACAAAATCGCCATGCGAGACCTAGAACTTCGAGGCGCGGGCAATCTCTTAGGGGAAAGTCAATCGGGCCATATTGAAGCCATTGGGTATGATTTGTATGTGCGGTTCTTAGAAGAAGCCATCCAATCTGCAAGGGGCGAAACCAAAGAAGAAATGGTGCCCATCGAATTAGAAGTGACGATGGATGGGTATATCCCTGAAGATTATATTTCCGATGCAGATCAGAAAATTGAAGTTTACCAGCGCATTGCAAGCCTCACTTCGGAAGATGAATTTGAGGAACTGGTGGAAGATTTAATCGATCGATTTGGAGATATTCCAAATTCCGTATATAATATAATCGTTGCCTCGCGCATGAAGAGCTTGGCACAAGAGATTGGATTTGCAAAAATCACAGAAAACAAGAAAGAAATCGTCTTTTCTCTGCAAAGCGCGACGCAGTTTTCACTGGAACAAATTGCGAAAATTAGCAGCCGCTTCCCTGGAAAAGCTGTATTTAATCTTTCGGACTCACCGACAATTTCCTATGCATGGCAAAAGGATAAATTGAAGGATACCTTGGCGTTTTTAGAAATGCTTCAAAAAGACATTGTAGAACAGGAGTGATGAAAAAATGAATTTTTTCAAAAAAGGAATTCTCGTATTGGCATTAGCTATGTTTTTTACAGCATGCTCTACGGGAGTCGTAGCAAATGTAAATGGTGATAAAATCACCGAAGAGGAATACGAACAAAACTACCTCATGCAAAGAAACCTTTATGCAGCGCAGTTTGGTGAAGAATTTATGAATCAACCAGGACAATCTGGAAAAACCATCGCCGAAGAACTTCGTACAAACGTGATGGATTTAATGGTCATGCATTCTCTTATGGAAGCAAGGTCAAAAGGTGACTGACTCTACTGAGTAGGG